>NZ_JBJUDF010000273.1:0-33316 GCF_046067725.1 Planktothrix sp. | reverse complement strand
GGGAGCAAGGGGAGACTGTTACACAGGAGGATTTGGCGAGGTTATCTCCTTTGGGATACGAGCATATTAATATGCTTGGGCGCTACCACTTCTATTTACCTGAGTCCTTGAAGAATGGGGGGATACGTCCTCTTCGCTTGGACACCTCAGAAGATTTTAGGGCTGAAGCCTTTTCGCTGTAGGGGTTTCAGCCTTAGCGTAAGTTTCTGTACGATTGCTACACAAACGCCTATACATAGAAAATTATTTAGGATTGCTATAGCTAATTTGGGGCTTGTTTGGGCTTGAACTTTGTTCAAGTCCCGTTAAGCCTGTTGAATATTCCAGAGGTAACGGTAATGTCCATCAATGGTTAGCAACTGTTCATGGTTTCCCTGCTCAACCAATCGACCCTGATCTAAAACAAAGATGTAATCTGCTTGGATTGCAGCTTTGAGTTGATGGGTAATCATAATAACTGTGTGCTTACCCGCCAAGGATGCGATCGTTTGATTAATCGCATCTGCCATTTCCGCCGAGAGACTACTGGTAGGTTCATCTAATAATAAGATGGGTGCGCTGCAAAGCAATGCTTGAGCGATCGCAATTCGCTGGCGCTGTCCCCCAGATAATCGTCCCCCTGCTTCGCCTACCATAGTCTGATAACCCTCTGGAAGACTCAAGATAAAATCATGGATTTCAGCAGCTTGAGCAGCAACAACAACTTCTTCTTCTGTAGCTTCGGGTTTGGCGATGCGAATATTATTCATAATGGTGGTGTGGAAAAGAAAGGTTTCTTGCAGTACAACCCCCATTTTTGATCTCAAAGATTTTTGTGTCAGATGACGTAAATCATGACCGTCGATCGTGATTCTTCCATCACTGGGATCGTAAAAACGCATCAATAAGTTAAATATTGTACTCTTACCCGCACCACTCGAACCAACAAATGCCACAAACTGACCCGCTTCTATAGACAAATCAATCTCATGCAATTGGTGCTGTACATTGTCATAACCAAATGATAAGTTATCAAAACAAATTTTTTTCTCAAACGATGTCAAAGCATGAGCATCAACAGCATCGATAATTTTAGTTGGATATGTAAGAACCTTATCGATTCGTTGCATCCCAATACTAGCTCCGAACCAGCGACCAATTCGTGTATTCACCAATTGACCCAAGAGATTATACATATTATGAGAAATGCTGAAGAAAGTTATCCAGGCTCCGAGTGTAATTTTGTCGGACAAAACGTAAATTCCCCCAATTCCCATAACCCAAACATCAAGCAAATATGCAGAGAATGTTACTGAATAAGTAAAGAGAAGAAAACTAAATACCGCTTCCGTTTTCTCGTCCTCAAGTTTTTTTAACTCGTTACTGAAATAACTTGTAAATAAAGCTTGTAAACCGTATCCTGCGATTATCGGTTGAGCACGAATACCTTCCTGCACCGCATCCGTCATCATTGCGTTTTGGTTAATCGCCCTCAGTCCTCGCTTAGTCATGTAATTGATCAAGTAAAGCGTTAGTGGCAGCATTACAACCATAGGTATGATGCTAATTGCTGCTAAAGAACCGCTAATGTGAATCATCATTCCCACGTTGACTAGGGTCACGATCGCCTCGCCAAAACTTCGGATCATTTCTTGACCTAAAACAGGCTCTATTTGGTAAATATCTACGGAGAAATGAGTTAATAAATCTCCAGGTCTAGCCTGTTTATAGAAACTTGGGGAAAGGGTTTGTAGTTTCACAAACAAATCATGTCGGATATCATTGGCAACACGACTAGAAAGCCGAGCAGACAAACGACTACCTAATAGATATGACCCAAAAGCGGCAGGTAGCAGGGTAGCCAATTGAATTGCTGAACTTACGAGAACAGACCCTCCTTGATCGATGGCGATACCTAGTTTCTGAGCAGCAATTATTTGATAAGCAGGCATTCCCATCATGCAGATAGCACTAATGATGGCAATAGCTACATAAGGAGACCAGTAAATCCAGACATATTTAAAGAACAAGCGAAAACGACTCGCAAGTTCTTTGATCCATGAATTCACATTAGCAGGGTTATTTTTTTCATCTTCTTGTGATAGTCCTAACCTTTGCCAAGGTGAGCGATCTTTTAGTTGAAGTGAGGTTTCTTGAAGCTTTTGAGATACAGGTACCCAATTGTCGATCGAGAAAAGTTGGAGCAGAGCTTTTATCCATTGAAGAGGCCGGAAAACTAATAGTTCGCTTGAAGGTTGTTTCCAAAAGTAGCGTAAAATGCCCCAGGAACAAACCACTGCAAAACTTACAACCACTAATGTAGTCGTATAAGGATTGATTAAATTAAATCCATAGGAATTGAATAGCATAGAGTTTGAAAACCAAAACTCAAACTTAGGTTTTCTAGGAGTTTTTTGGTGGATTTGTCAGAAGATTTAAGTGATAGGAATCTTCACCACGAACTACGATACAAGGAATTTGGTTTCCGCTAAAACCTTTGATTTCAACATCAGGTTTGGCAAAACGAGCAACAAGACCGAAGCGGGTTCGAGAATCGTTATTTCGACTAACACCATGCCAAATTCCACCTCTGGTAAAGCAGTATTGACCTGCTTTCATTTCGATGGCTTCAATTCTATGAGGTGCATTTTCTGGGTGCATTCGATCGGCTAACTTGATCATACTTTCAGCGTCGGTGAGATTGCATTCTCCTGCTTGTTCCAGAGCAACAAGGTCTGCATCATATTTGTGGGTTCCAGGGATAACCAGCAGACAACCCGTTTTCAGGGTCATTTCAGTTACGGCGACCGACACATGAACACCTTTGATCCAGCCATTAATTACATCAATATGCCAAATTTGACCTGTCTTTTCGACAATATGACCATCATGACCCGGCTCTCTCGAAATAGTCTCTGCCATCCAAAATAGGAGATTTGGCCCCAAGAAATCTGCCACATCATCTAAAATTGGCGGCTCTGTGGAGAGGTCATACACTAACTTAGATGTCGTATGAGCAATCCTGCGATCCATAACATTAGTTTGGATTTGAGAAGATGAGGTTTTTTGATCTGGATTTTGAGCTTCTCCAATCGCTTGACTCATGGCATCACGCAGAGCCACTAAACTAGCAGTATGACCCAGGGTAAATGGCCCAACAAAACCTTCTTTCTCAAAAAAAGCAACTTTTTGATCGGTTTGATTAAAGTTAGTTTGGCTAGTGCTAGATTTTCCAGAATATCCAGTAGTTTGCATGATTAAACTCCTCTTATTAACGTGACTCCACAATAACTTAGATGACTTAAATTTTATGCCTCTTTACAACTAAACCCGATCTAATTTACTAAACTTAACGGGCTAACACTGGTTTTCTCGTTGAGATAGCCTCCTCAATAATATCAACAGCTTTTTCCACACCTCCTGACCTTTTAATAGCTACTTGTAAATCTAAAGCTCTTTTCCGGTAAAAATCATTCACTAAAACTTTCTTCAGCGTCTCATGAAGATTTTTTACCGTAAGTTTATCCAAAGATATAAGTTCCCCACAACCAGCCCAAGCAACTCTAGCAGCCATACCATGTTGATCGCTGAATAATGGAATTGCGACCATAGGTAATCCATTGTATAAACTTTCTAAAACCGTATTAATTCCTCCATGAGTAATGGTCATAGTTGCTTTTTGGAGTAATTCTAATTGAGGAGCATTATTGACAAGTAAGGTATTTTTAGGAAGTTCCCCAGGACAATCACAATTATTTATTCCTCCCCGTGAGATTACTAACTGAACATCCAAATCTTTGCAGGCGGAAGCTATCACTTCTATGACCCACTGAAGACCACCTAACATACTTCCTAAAGAAGCATAAATTAACGGCTGATTTGTTAACTTATTATAGGGGAAAAAGATAGGACTTCGGCTTCCTGAATAATGATAGGGCCCAGTAAAATGAAAATATCTTGGCAAGCGTTGCCGGGGAAATTCCAGTTCAGCAATTTGTTGGCTGATCTGAGCTAATGGAGAATAATCATCATCAAAACTTGAAAGTAAAGGCAAATTCCACTTTCGACGATAATAATTAATCACCTTCAAGACAGAAGCTTCTTTTTTTTTCAGGTATACATAACCAATTTGATTCCGCAGAATTCCCCACGATGAAGAATCGTAAGACCAAGTTGTATCAAAAGGAGGAACAGTAGCTTCAGAATGAGATATTACTGAGCTAAATATGCTGACAAAAGGAATGTCAAGATACTGAGCAACTGTTGCCCCTGCGGAAGCTTTTGAATCAATTAACAGTGCTTCTATACCTGCTGACTTAATCGCTGCTGGAGCATGAGTTAAATACTTTTCTTGATAAACTACGCTCTGTCCCGGTATCCAACCAATCTTAATTCGTAGAGAATCAATTTCCCTTTGTTTAGAAAGTAGAGTTAAGAGGTCAAATTTTGGGGTTACATTTGATAATTCAGGAGTATCAGGTTGCCAAACTGCTTGAAATTCCAAACCTTCAGCCAAAGTTTTCGCTTGGGTTTGAAACCCGGTTTTAGTGATGGGAACTCCTACTAATGTAACCCGATGACCACGCCTTTTTAACTCCTGACCTAAAGGAATTATTGTGTTGAGATGCCCAGCGGCTGATGGACAGATAAGACCAAAATGAGTCATGGGATTTGTTTTGATTGTTGATAATAATTACAGGCTTTATTCTTACCTAATTCATTCCCTTGCTGACTCCAATCTATCGGACTATATAAAATTTATTGTTCACCACAAAACCATCTAGCTTTTGTTGTTGGACATAGTAAACAAGATCGCTCATCTCGTTAATAAAACCCGTTCCCAGAAAATTCAAGGAAGTGTTGCACAGAACTCCAAATCCACTTAAGCCTTTGAATGCTATTAATAATTCATGTAGCTGGGGATTTTGTGAACTATTTACGGTTTGAACCCTTGCAGTATTATCCACATGAGTTACTGCCTTTAGCTGGTCTGTTTTGAGCTTCTGGAAATAAAGCATATAGGGACTAGGATCTGACCAATCAAAAAGTTCTGATACGTCTTCCTCTAAACAAACCGGAGCAATGGGGCGATACCCTTCTCGTTTCTTAATCTGATTTAATCTAGCCTGCATTTCCTCTTGGAAGGGAGAAGCTAGGAGCGATCGATTCCCCAAAGCTCTCGGCCCAATTTCATACTTCCCTTGCACCCAGGCTATAACATGATCTTCATAAATGAATTTGGCAACCTGGTCATAATTTAAGTCGTAAACCTCAAACATCTCATCACAATTGATGTCTTCTATAAACTCTGTTCCCGCATAAACATCCCAGCTAATCTTGGCGTTACCAGAATAATAAAACTGGGCATCTATCGCTGTTCCAATAGCAGAACCACTGTCATTTGTACAGGGAGGAACAAAAACTTCTGGAAATAAACCACAATTTTTCCAGTGTGTATTCCAATCGCAATTTAATCCACACCCACCACTAATAAGTAGGGGTAGATTTTCCGTCAAATTATCTTTAGCAAACTTATAGAAAACATCAAAAATTTGATCGGATATTTTTCCAGCTAGATTTTTAAATTGAGGGTGTTCTACGCCAATATTTAAGAAGGAAGACCAGGCGAGATCTTGGTTAGTGAGTTTCCAAATTTCACCAGGATGATTCATGATGAAGTTGATCAACTTCATTTCTTCATCATTGGTTGTTGAACGATCGGAAAAAGCGGCTAAAGCCATCATTTTTCCAGCAGCAGATAGATAACTCCCTCCTTGCCCAGTTCCTCCATTAGAAGACCGATCTGCTACGCAATATGGAAAACTATATCTAGAACCTGGCCCTTCCAAAACTTGACCTAGGAAAGTGATATTAACATTTTCATCAATTTTGTAAAAGTTGCCCAGTACACCCTCCCAAACGAGGGCATAACAAGGTCTTCCTTGCTCAAATGGAGACATCCCATAAGAACACATCAAATGGGAACGTTCATGGGAAGAGGAGAATCGTTTGATATCCTTGCCTAGAAAAGTTGAGTTTTCAGACAGAATGTTGTCTAAACCATCATAACCGCTATCACTTACGGTGGATATATTATCTAACGGCCCTACTCCCTTGTACCAACCACTGACTGCTACGACTTCAGGCAGTTCATTGAGGTAAGACATCGCCTCTACAAAAAGATTGACAGTAACAGCAGAATATCTTCTGAAGGAATTTTTCTCTCCTTCCAAGGAAAACATCAGTTGTCCTTCATTGAGATAAGCAATGGTTCCATCATGACCGGGTTTAAAGGATAGAATCTTCATGATCTTTGAATTAATTTGTAATTTGTTTAGCTGGTGTTTTGTAAAACTAGCAATGACTTAAAATGAACGATCTTGCACTTTTTTTGCCACCCTATGAAGGACTATAAATGTAAATTACCCCTGTTTTTGCTCCTTCAGCTTGATTGTTGTAATAGTATACACCTTTCATCAAGCAAATCAACCAAATTTTGTGAATATCTCTAAATTTTACTATTGATGTCATGTAATACTAGAGATAAGACTTTCTCTAACTTTAAAGGATCGACCCATGTTTGCCAATCACTGCTGACATTTTCTCCAAAAATATGCCAATGTTTGTGTCTCATAAAGCTAGAAATAATTCGAGATGAATGATGCCAGTATTCTTTGTTATAAATTTCAATAATGCTGGTTCCTGAATGGCAAAAACTTTGATTGTATATCCCTGCTCCATGAGGCCCAAGAACAATCTCCGCCTCGGAAAAAATCTTGATTTGTTCAGTTAAACTCATATTTTCACAGTGTATAACCTCAAAGTTGTATTTTGTTAAAATCTGTAATATTTCCGCTTCATTAACTATCTTTCTCGAAGATTGAGAGCGAGAAACATAAATTCGTTTTGAGGCTAAATGGACATTTTCTTCATCTATCAATGAGGAGAGCAATTTATTTCGGATCGCTAGAAAGTGCATTTTTTTGGGTCTACCTGCTTTTTCTGCTGGCCGACACAGGATGAGATTTTCAACAGTGATGCTTTCTTCTTGGATTTGTATTGTTTGATCTTCTTGAATACCCAATAGTTTGAGAGAGTCAACAATATAAGGCGGTGAGTTATCAGGAATAATAAACTTTAAATCCTTCTTAACACTGCTATCTAAAGAGTCTATCAGAGCAAGTTTTGGCAGACAATCCATCAGCCAATGAGCAAAGTTTAGGGTATGGCTCCAATAAGATAAGAGCGATATATATGTTCCTGAAAGGATTTCACTATCGTTAAATTTGTCTTTTATTTGTCCGGCTTTTAAATTAATATTTATTTTTTGACCCTCAATAGATTGGCGAAGGATTTCCAGGTCAGACGTAATCACTAATCCAGTTTTGTTTACAACTAAAGCACGAGGGATAGAACATCTAAAGCTTTCACCAATTTCATAATTTGTGACGCAGTGTAGATGATAAAAATTGTCTTCTCTACCAAATTTAGACCTTTCTTGAGGAGAGTATTGTAGAAGCTTTCCCCAGTCCTGAATCACATAGAGTAAGTCTTCTTCAATTGTGTTTGAAGGGTAATGAATTTGAATTTCTGAGGGACAAATAACCTCGAAATTCCATCCCTGCTTTTGGGCTAATTCGGCGAGATTATTGTTAATAGGAAGTTCTGATGTTTCTTCAGAATGAGATAGGGAAAATTTCATAATTTTTTTTACCTTTATATACTGTGAATGTTAGTTTGTTGATTAGGACGATCGCTCTATTTTTAATTCATATACATTCCATAGCCTCCAACTCAATCCAGAGAAACGTATATTTTTAATATCATTGCGGATCGCAGAAAAAGAAAGGGGATTGACCAAGTGAATAAAAGGGAGATATTCCTGTGCTAAAATTTGAGCTTGCGCGTAGATTTTCCGGCGTTTGTCCTCATTCAACTCTTGACTCCCTTGAATATAAAGATCGCTAATTTTCTGTTCCCAATTCTGAACGATTCGTCCCTTTAAGGGAGCACCATAAAAAGTGTTTTGATTGAAGGTATGAAGAATACCATTAACTGACCAAATATTGCGAGTGCTATCAGGCTCGATATTGCCCCCAATAAAGTATAGGATATGTGCATCCCAATCCAGAGTTTTTGAGAGCTTAGTCATTAAAGTATTGAAAGCCAGTAGTTGGAAATCAACGGTGATTCCGATATTTGCCAGATCTCTGATGATTTGAACAGCTATCTGGGTTCTAATGCTATTATCGTTGCTAGTAATCAAATTGAAGCGAACAAGATTACCATCAGCATCTTCTAATTTACCCTGGCTATTGTATTTGAAGCCTGCTTGCAAAAGTAGTTTTTTGGCTTGATTAGGATCATAATTGTAAACAGGCAATCCTTCTTTTGGCGAGATATAATACGGACTTTGCTTGTAGATGGGGGAGTCGTGGGGCGTACCCAATCCTTGAAAGATATTGTTAATCATAGTAGTTCGATCAATAGATAATGCGATCGCTTGGCGAAATTCCAGAGTATTAAACCAGCGAGACTTGATCGGATCTACGACGGGTTTCCCCTTGCGGGTAGACTGATTCAAATTAAATGTAATAAAATGCGTAACTGCTGCTGGCCCTCCATTATAAACGGTAAAATTTCCTCGTTTTTCTTCCCGCTTCATTAAAGCAAAAAAGTCAGGCGTAATATTTACCATATCTAATCCACCTGCTCGAAATTGCATCAAAGCGTTATCGGTTGAACCTACAATTGGAATTACAATCTGTTCAATATAAGGTTGAGTTTTACCCTGAGAATCTTTGCGCCAATAGTAGGGATTTCGCTCTAAAATGATGCGTTCCCCAGGTTGAAAACTTAAAAGCCGATAGGGCCCATTGGTGATAATTTTTTCTAACGGGGTATCCGTTCCCCAAATTGATAAAAATTGTGGTTTTTTGTTTCCCTTAGTAATATTTACAGTATCTTTCAAAGCGTGTTTTGGTAAAAGATTAACGTCTCCGACATAGCGGAGGAAGGGAGCAAAGGGTTCTGGAGTAATGAATTCTACCTGATAGTCGTTAATTTTTCGTACTTTTGGGAATTGACCTTTCTGACCAATCCGCAAAATATCTCGTACATTGTTAGGAATATTTTTATTAAAGTATATTTCGTTGAAACTAAAGACCACATCATCTGCTGTCAGTGGTTTTCCATCTGACCATTTTACATCGGGTCGTAGAGTAAAAATAATGTGTTGTCGATCATCGGAAATCTGCCAAGATTCTGCTATTCCTGGTTCTAGTTCTCCCGTTTCACCATTCTGGGTAATCATTCCTTCATAGATCAACCCTAGTACCGCGTGAGGGTCAAGGCTAGTTACAGGGTTAAAGGTTTCTGGATCGTTCCGTTCACTACTGACAAGACGCGGAATCTGAGCCTCGGAGGTGCTGAACAAAGTAGAGTTGCAGCCTTGAATGGCAATCATGATTACCATTATCCCAAGCAGTAATTTTCGCCATATTTTTTCCACTTGACTTAGATACATTCGAGTTATGTGAATATTTAGATGATTGCCAATAACTCAGCGATCGCTTGATGAGTTGGATTGAGTTGTAGTGCTTGTTGCAGAGCAATTTTTGAGGATTGTAGCTGATTTTTTGCTCCTAATTGAATTGCTTTTTGGTAATAAGGAATTGCTCGATCAAGTTTACCTATCCGTAACAATGCTTCACCGATTAAACAGTGAGTTTCAGGCACAAACGGAGCCATTTGTAAGGCTATTTGCAGATATTTTAGTGCTGGGTCAACCTGATTTTCTTGTAACAATACTCTCCCCAAACTTAAGTAAGAATCAAAAAGTTGTGTCGTCAATCCAATCACTCCCTGAACCGGTTGTAATGATGGGTCTAAAAACAGACTTGCTGAATCAAAGAAGTCTTGCAACGCAGGCGGTAATATTACCTGAGTTTGGGGTTTTTGCTTTTCAAGTATCTCCTTTAGTTGGGTGTAGGAATAACCTAGATCTGCAAGCAAATCTTTTCCTAGAAATTCTAGGTAATTATTAGCAGATTGCCAGATAATCGGGTTTTGTAAATTTTCTTGCCAGCGATCGCTATTTTGATTCATCGGTTTGTTTTCCTGATCAATCAGAGAGCGATCGCCAAATTGCCATTTTTCTGAGTTATAATCCCCATAACTAATAATTTCTGCATCAAAAGAAACATTGAGAAAATTGCAAACTCTTTCGATTTCTATTTCAGGATTAACCAGCAAATTTTCATATTGCAAAACTAAACTTTTGTTTTGTAAGTCAGTTAACCCTTGGGCAATCAGGTTTGGTGCTCTCAGCAAATCGCCTTGATAGTATTGAATTTTCCACCAATGATCCTGAATAAAAGTGTTAAAAATAGAACAAAAAATCGCTAAGGGATTTCTAAGCAACAGAATATACTTAGCTTCGGGAAAAGTTCTGTATAATTCAGGGAGAATGTAATAGTATCTTGGAGTTTTATCTAAGAAATATCTCTTACCCGAAGTTTGCAGCAACCCCTGATATAAAGACAAATTCATTTGTCGGACTGCTTGAAAATAAGCATCTTCACCTTCTGGGTGCAAATTCAAGAAGTTATTCAGTGCTCTGTGACTATTCTGAATACTATATTCAGCTTGGTATCCATCCCTACGCATTGCATAAAGGGGATGTAACATAATCCAAGGTTCAGATACAGTATAAATTTCTCGATGAGTTCCCAAAATTCGCTGAGTCAAGGTAGAACCAGCACGGGGTTGAGAAATTAGGAATATTAAGTTACTTTGGGAAAAAGCAGTCATTGAAAAAACCTGAAAGTTTTTCTAGTTATTAACTGAATCTATTTCTGGTTCAACTTATTATAGGTAGATGAATCTCCCTTAATTGCTTTACTGGTTGTACCATTGATGCCAATCGCTAAATCACCGACAAGAGTTACTCGCTGAACACGACGCGGTTGACTACCAAAATCATTGATTCCATAATGTTGCGTAACTCGATTATCCCAGAACGCAATATCGCCTTCTTGCCAACGCCAGCGCACCGTATTTTCAGGACGAGTAATATAAGGCTGCAATAATTGCAAAATCTCCCCAGATTCCTTCATAGACAAATCTTTAAACTGACGTACAAAAGCGCCAAGCAGTAAACCTCGTTCACCAGATTCTGGATGGATGCAAACAACTGGATGTAGGGTTTGATATTCAGTTGAAATGAACACTTTTTCAAATTCTTGTCGGTTCTCAGATTTACTCACCGTTGCAACTGGATAATCAGTGTAGGTATTGCTATGAACAGCCCAAAGCTGATCGGCTAAAATACGCAATGGTGTCGGTAAATCTTGATAAGCTGTTACAGTGTTAGCCCACATTGTATCTCCCCCAACTGGAGGAATTTCAACGGCTCGTAAAATTGAAGCATAAGGAGGGCGATCAATAAATGTTACATCACTATGCCACTGATTAGTACGATTTTCGATACGTCCGTAATCAAAATCAAAAATTTCTGAATAGCCTGGGAGAGAAGGGATAATTGGGTGTGCATTAGTGAGATTTCCAAATCGTTGAGCGAAAGCAATTTGCTCCCTCGCATCAAGGTGTTGTTGGCGAAAGAAAATTACTTTATGCTTGATTAATGCTTGGCGAACTTCCTGAACGGTTTCATCGCTGAGAGTCTGCTTTAGAGAAAGTCCGACAATTTCCGCCCCAATCCGTCCAGTCAGGGGAAAAATATCAAAGTTTTGATATCCTTCTGTTTCTAGCTGTGTAGTTGTTTTAGTTTGAGTTGTTTTGTTCATTAATAATGCCTCCTATTTGATGTTAATCCTGACGCCAATAAAGTTCTTCACAATATTGGATGTATTCGTTTCTCTGAATGTTACCAAATGAAAACCAGGCAATATAACCGCGTAGTTCTTCACAGGGCAAACTTTTAATATCTTTAATGTACAAAACTTCTTGGGATTCCCAATTCAAAATATTAGTTGCCAGCAAACCATAAAATGCTTCTTCCCAGGAATTAGCAGTTACATTAGATTTATGGTGTGTAAGCTTTGTATTCATGGATGAACTACCAGGACTAGCTCTTGCTAAAGCATGAATAATATCCATTGTTTGAGTTTGATATAAATCATCTGCTTTCACCCCATTGGGATTAGTTTTATTGCGTAAACACCACTCCTTAATAATTAAAATGGAAAGTCGATCAGACAACATACCAATTGAATTAAGTCCCACCCCTAAATTAGTCTCCACTTTACACCCATCACACGGGGGACGATTTAGATTTTTATAGTTAGCAATTGTGCTGGCTTTTAAATTAGCCAATTTAGCTGAAAAATCCGGTATAAACTCCTCTAAAAGAATGATATCCGATGGTAATCTAACAGCATCTAAAAGCTGATAGCTTTCAGTTGTTAGTCTTTGGAAATACTCTACTAGCTGTTGTTTCATGTATAAGCTTTTAGGGTAGGGGACTTGATGACATAAGCTGTTGGACAAGGATAATGTAAAGCTTGAATTTGAATGTTTTTTTCTTCAAAAAATCGATCGGCTCCCTGTGCTTCTGACCATTGATGGTAAGCATATTCATCAAAGACTACAATTCCACCAATAGAGACTCGATCCCAAAATGCACTTAAGGCGTTATAAGTCGGATTTTGTAAATCTAAATCCAGATATAAGCAAGATATCTTGAAGCCCGGTCTTTTCGCTACAAACTCTTGAGCAACTTGGGAAATATCTCCTTTAATCAGATCGTAGCTACTTTGATCAAATCCAGCATTAGCAATGAGATCGTGAACAAATCTTTCTGCTCCTTCTTCATGCTGATAACCTCTCACCTCAAATAAACCTTTCATAGAAGCTTTATCTTGTCCTGATAAAGAATTTAATAAAGCTTCCGTGTCAAAATAGTCAAATCCGATCACCTTTTTTAAAGCATTAGGCGATAGAATTTTTTTCAGCTTTAACCATGTTAACATCCCACTTCCTCGATAAACTCCAGCCTCCACAATGTCACCGGGTACATTAATAATTTTCTCAAAAATCAAGGTTCTTGCAACTAGCTTTGCCAGAATCTTAGTATCTTCACTAAAAATAAATTTTTCAAACGCATCATAAATTTTACTTTGCTTTTTTGTCCTTGTTTCTAAAGTAATTGAGCTATCGAAGTTTGATTGCTGTTCAATCTGATTTTGAGTATTATTCATAAAATATACCTAAATTTTAGGACAAGAAACTGTAAAAAATTGCGCTGAATACTTAAACTGAATTTTTGTTAATTTTAGAGGTCTGGATTCTTGATCGCTCTTACACAACCTAACCCCACATCTCTCTCCAAATTTACAGCATAGCTGGTCATAAGACCTGAAGGTTTTCTGTCATTAATACAAATTCGTTCTCCTGTAGGTAAACCAAAAATTGCTACATTATGGCGCAGTCCTTGACTATTTAAAAAGGACAGCGTAGCTTCACACATCTCCTCTGTCCGGGCACTGAGTAAGATAATAAAATCTTCCTCAGAAATTTGTTGCCAAAATTCTTTTACTCCAGGTAGTAATAGCTCGCCACTCTCTTTATAACCGTTATGTTTAAGAATAACACCATCAATATCAATTAACCAAGTTTTAGGCAAGCAACTTAATACTAATTCTGTCATTTTACTGCATCCTCTAACCAAAACAATCCGTTGTAAAAACTAGCTATAATTGAATCATAGTCATCTTTAACATATCCAGATAGCGATAGCCAAATAAGAGCGTGTAATAGTCGAATCACAGAAATTTTAGTAGAAAAAGTTTCTCTAAACATCGATTCTAAATCTTGCCATCCGTTACTTTCTATATTAAGATCAATACATTGATCAGTAATTTTAAGTTGAAACTGGCGACGATTAAATGAATCATAATTTCCCACCACTGAATAATATAGTTTTGCCCAGTCATACATGGGATCGCCATAGAGCAAACTTGAACCAAAGTAACCTCTGGGATCGATTAGCCAAACTTTGTTTTGCTCATCTACCAGCATATTAGAAAAGGTCGGATCTCCATGAATGAGCATAAATTCATTCACTTGAATTTCTCGAACTAATTGAGAAATCAAGCTTTCATAGTGGGGATGAAAAGGATTACGACATAAACAACCATTAACCTGTATTGTTGGTTGATCAAAATAAGGAATGAGTTGGGCAATACTAGAGATCCGACTATAAGTTTTCTCAAGATAGACATCTATTAAAATTTTCTGATCGCTAGGCTTTTGATCGCAACCGTGAAGCAAATTTAAAGTTTGGAAAATATTGGTTAAAACTTTGACTTTATCCTGAAAGTTAAGCTTTAAATTGAAAGGATGTACCCCTTTAATTCGAGAGAGGGTCATCGGGTTATCAGAAATCAAATCAGGTACACAATTAAACCCAAATGAGTGTACAGCACGATACCAGTTAAGTTCTTTTTCAATTAAGGGTTCAAATTCCTTTAATCGGGCTTTTTTAATGACGCGATCGCCGATAACTTCAACTGAGTTAAAAAAACGACTAACCAAACTGTTTTGTTGATATTTGGCAATATTATCTAAAGTTCCTAACTCATGAGTATTATCGAGAAAAATTTCGCTAAATTGTATCGGGTTTTGAGCCAGCCAACGGACACATTCCCCTGATTCTGGAATCTCTTTTAACACGACTTTATTGTTAAAAACAAAGAAGCCTGCAACTCCCCGCTCTGTAGAAGCTTCTTCTAATAAATTTCCAGAATTATCATAAGACCAGCGACATTTAAAAGAACGACTGAGCCCAATCCAGTTTTTTCCATCAATCTCACAATTAGGAACCTCTTCAAATAGTAAGTCACACCAGACTAATAAAAATGGAGTATCATCGGGAATGTAAGTTAAAGCTCGATCAATTCCTGATAGTGTTCCTTTGGTTTTTGCTCTAATTAACTGAAAGGGAACTTTAGGTGGAAAAACTTGTATATATTTCTCTATTAGTTCATAGAAATGATCTCCTATAATCAGAAAGTTTGCTAATGGAAAAACATCAAATAAATGATAGATCAGGGGTTGACCTGCAACGGAAAGTAAACACTTAGGTTTATTCCAAGTGTAGTGTTTCAATCGAGTTCCTTGTCCACCTGCCTGAGTAATCACCCAGGAGATTTTTCCGAGTTCCACACTGTATCCTTAATTATTTTCCTCTATAGCATAAAATTAAGTGTTCCCCTTGTCTATGCAATTTTAATATAACTTATAAATCTATAATTTTGATTAAGGGTAATTGGCCAGATATTAAGTGATAAGTGCAAAATAAATTACCGAGTTGAGAAAGGGAACACTTCGACAAGCTCAGTGCTTCGCCGGGAACAGGGAATTAGAAATATGTCAATCATTATGTTTAGGGACTGATATGAAATATTAAAATATGTAAAGTTATTGTGCCTTTGCTTGATTTAACTCTTATTCTCCCTTAAACTATTTTTGCTGATAATTGCGTTAAGCTTACTTCATCAGGATTTACGCAAATGGCACAAGCATTTCTCCTGGTTGTGAAATTCACAAGATATCGGTAGAAACTTACTGCCATAAAATGTGTGTTTACCTTACTAAGCCGGGAAAGATTCGATAGGGGATAGAAATTAGGAGTTTGTGCATAGTGGTTAATAGTTTTGACGAGTGGTCTAGCCTTAAAGAAGTCGTTGTTGGTTCTCCTATACACTACGATACTCAGGACTTAGAACTGTCTTTTAAAGTTTTTTTTCATGATGTTGCTTACTCATCGTTTTGTTATCCTTACTATCAAAGTAATGAAAACGGCGGTAGTCAGGATAAAATTGTTTCGCAAGAAAACGCTCAAAGTTTTGAAACTTTGGCGACTCACACCCTCAAAAAACAGTATTTAGAGGAACTGAATGAGGATGTCGAGGAACTCGTTAATACCTTACAACAGTTAGATGTAAAAGTTCATAGACCGATTCCTTTAACTCGGTCAATAAGATTTGAAACGCCCTATTGGAAAGCGGATTGTATCCCTGCCTTAAATATTCGGGATCAAGCCATCATTATGGGCAATGAAATTTTAGAAACACCGCCTCAAGTTCGGGCTAGATATTTTGAAAATGATTTGCTCAAGCCCATCTTTTACCAGTATTTTGAACAGGGGGCAAAATGGACAAATATGCCCAGGCCCATTATGACGGATCGATCCTTCGATACTTCCTATATTTCGGGTCAAAATGTGCCAGCAATCGAGAAAGTTTATCCGCAAAATGAATCCGAATTTGATATTGGCTACGAGATCATGTTTGATGCTGCCCAGTGCATCCGGTTTGGCAAAGATATCCTGATCAATGTAGCAACTAAAAACCATTATTTAGCTTATCAATGGTTGCAACGTCATTTTGAAGGTAAATTTAACTTTCATTTGCTGTATCAATTCGCAGATAATCACATTGATAGTATTATTTTGCCCCTAAAACCTGGTAAGCTTTTGCTCCGCAATCCTCAGTTTTTTGATCGCCTACCTGAAGCCCTACAAAAATGGGATATTATCTATCCCCCAGAACCAACAGAGAATATTTTCCCAACCTATGATAACGATGATTTGATCCTAACGACAAAGTACATTGATTTGAATGTATTGTCTGTTGATGAGGATAAAATTATCGTCAATTCTCTATTTCCAGAATTGATTAAAACTTTAGAAAAGCACGGGTTTACTCCCATTCCTGTACAGCATCGACATCGGAGAATTTTTGGGGGCGGTTTCCACTGTTTCACCCTTGATACTGTTCGCGAAGGCTCCTTGGAAGACTATTTTAGTTAACGTTCAAATATGTTGCTTTCTATTATCTCCCTTGTTTTTACTGCGGTTTTGCTAGTTCTCATTGGAGCCGTTTTTCTAACTCCTTTTCCCCACTGGCTTACTTACTTTAAAATCTGGCATCATATTCTTTTTGATCCAGAACCGTCTATTGGTTTTAAGGATAGATGGAAACAGGCTTTTTATCTACTGAACTATGCAATTAAGCTGCCATTTATTGCTTTATGTTGGTGCTTGGATGACTTGTTGTTTCCTGAGTATCGACAGCAGGTAATTCGTACTCCTGTTTTCGTTGTCGCTCAACCTCGCAGTGCTACCACATTTTTACATCGTACCCTTGCATCTGATGAAAAAACATTTTTCGGTATTCGGTTGCTGGAGTGGCGCTATCCTTCGATAGTATTGCAAAAGCTATTTCAAAAAACTGGCTTTTTAGAGCGGATGAGCCAAGTTAATTATTGGGGAAATAGTGACCAAGCTAAATTCGCTGAAAAAATGCACTACAGCTATCTCAATGATTATGAAGATGATGGTTTTCTATTTGAAGAGTGCTTTTTTCACCAATTTTATGTGATTAATCGTTTTCCTTACCCTAAGTTGCTGGATAGTTTGAATAACTTTAGTAAGCTTTCCCAGAAAACTCAGGAAAGGATGTTACGAACTCAATATCAGGTGATTCAAAAAGTTCTTTATTTGCGAGGTGGAAATCTGATTTACATCTCAAAAGACAATGAATGTTATCAACGACTCGAAATGATGCGTTCTTTGTATCCTGATGCGTTGTTTATCACGATTACTCGCCCTTCTGAACGGTTCATGAACTCCTACATCACCCTCATTAACCAGTCGGCTTACTGTAAGTCAGGAGTTAATGTTAGCCAAATTTCTGATTGGGAGTCCATGCAACGATCAGTTCGAGTAGAAGCGGCTAACCAGACCATTCAATTTTTTAATAGTTTGTCTGAGAAGCAAAAACTGTGTTTCTCCTTCGATCGCTTAACTCAAAATATCAAAGATTCGGTGGAACTCGTCTATCACTATCTGGGTATTTCCTTAACCCCAGAGCAAAGCGAATATTTAGAGAATTTGGATACTCAACAAAATCTCCGAGATGCTGGTTACAAAACGGGGAATGAGCAGTTTCAAGAGTTTGAGTTGTTTGATCGCTTTGCTGCTGATGTAGACAAAAAACACGCTGCTTTGTTGCAGTCAGGTCATTTAATTAAGTAGCCGATCATGGAGACTGAACAAACAGCCAAAATCTTAAGGCAATGGTTTGAAAGTTGGGCAAAAGATGACATCGAAACTGTGATTAATGGTTTATCAGAAACTGTCATTTTTTATGCCCCTCAGAATGAACACAATAAAGCGATTCCCTATCTGGGCAAAAGAGTGGGTCGTCAGGCGGTGAGGTCAGCTTTTGAAATCCGGGCGCAAACAACACAACTATTGGATTATCAGTTGTTAGAGTTCATCGTTGAGGGTAATAAAGCCTGCATTATTTCCCGCACCCAAGAGATCTGTCAACAAACCGAGCAAATTTTTGAAATTGAAGATGCCCAATTTATTGTCTTAGATGAAGCGGGCAAAATTTCCTCGTGGAGTTTCTATTTTGATCCGAATCCAGAAGTCGCTGCATTTACAGCTAACCTGGATACAGAATTAATTCAGTATGTGCAGAATAATCAAGTTTCTGTTGTGCAATCTTTGTTAGCGATCGGTGCAAATGTCAATATCAGAGATCAAGATGCTAAAGGTGGTTTCACACCATTAATGATCGCGGCACAGCAGGGAAATGCAGAGATGGTCAGGCTGCTTTTAGATTCGGGCGCTGACCCTTATATGCTTGATCGTGCCTCTGGAGATTCGGTACTACACAAAGCTTGTCAAGGCGGAAGTGTGGAGGTCATACAGCTTTTGATTGAAGCTGGTGCTTTTGTCAATGCGGTGAGTCCAACGGGAAATCATGCAACCCCCTTACACCATGCCTTGCAACATGGACATCAAGCTTGTGCAGAGGTTTTAGTCCGTGCTGGTGCAGACCTAAATCTGACAGAGGGGATAGGGTAAATGAATTCATTAAAGCTATTGCAACCCTTTAAGCTTGGGAATTTAGAGTTACCCAATCGTATAGTAATGGCCCCGTTAACACGGCGACGGGCTGATTATCATCTGGGGCCCACTCCCCTGAATGCTCTCTATTATGCTCAACGGGCTTCTGCGGGGTTAATGATTAGCGAGGCTACTCAAATTTCTCCCCAAGGTACCAGTCTACCGCGAACGCCAGGGATCTACAGCCCAGGGCAAATTGCGGGGTGGCAACGGGTGACGCAAGCGGTTCACGATCGCGGCGGGCGCATTTTTCTGCAACTGTGGCATGGTGGACGATGCTCTCATCCCTCTTTGCAACCTCAAGGTGCTTTACCTGTCGCGCCGAGTGCGATCGCCCCTAACGAGGAAAAAGCATTAACCGCTACTGAGGAAGAGGTGAACTTTGTTGTCCCCAGAGCACTCTTGACTTCAGAAATTCCTGGGATTATCGATCAATATCGTCAAGCTGCCAAAAATGCAATGCTCTCAGAGGCTGATGGTGTGGAAATTCATGGGGCTAGTGGTTATTTACTAGACCAGTTCCTCCAAGATAACAGTAACCAGCGAACCGACGCTTATGGAGGTAGCATTGAAAATCGAGCCCGTTTACTCATGGAAGTGACAGCCGCTGTGATTGAGGTATGGGGATCGGATCGGGTAGGTGTGCGCTTGTCACCTAGTAGCACATTCCAAGATATGAATGATTCTAATCCAGAAGCTTTATTCAACTCTGTAGTTACTCAACTTAATTCATTGAATCTAGCTTATCTACATCTTGTTGAACCTCGAATTAAAGGAAGCCATGATGATTTTTCGGTGAAGAAAGTAGAGCTTGGCGTTCAACATTTTCGATCTTTATATCACGGTACATTAATCACAGCAGGAGGATATACACGGGAAACAGGAGAAGCGATTCTTGCCCAGGGTGATGCCGATTTAGTGGCTTATGGTCGATTATTTATTGCTAATCCTGATTTGCCGAAACGCTTTGCTCTGAATGCCAAGCTCAATGTTTACTATCGATCAACGTTCACGGGTGGAGACGAACGAGGTTATTTAGATTATCCATTTTTAGAGAAATCTGAATAATTAAAATTATTTATGTTATTCGTGAAATAGGGGGAACTGTGATTAATCAAGTTTTGCTTGGGTTATGCGTTTTATTTGGGTCGGGACTGCTGTTTTGGATTTGGGAACTTCTCGATCCATTCAAGGTGGTTGAATACCGTTCTCGGTTTCCCAGAGAATTCGGTGCCGCCATGATTTCTGTGGTTTATAGCATTATTCTTGCCTACTTTTTTGTGGCACTTGTGCAGTTAATAATTTCTCCATCTTTGATGGATTTTATGGGCTGGACAGGATTATTATCTTTACCTTTGTGGGTGCGGTTATTGATTGCTTATTTTTTGAAAGATTTTAGTTTTTATGTCACCCACTGGATTAAGCATAAAAATAATATTTTATGGTTAACTCATAATTGGCATCATTCTATTGATCAACTTTGGTGGTTGGCTGCCCAACGAGAGAGTTTAACAGACGTGCTGCTGTTTAAGGTGGGATTTCTCAGCTTTCCATTGCTAGGTATTCCCCCAGAAATCATGGTTTTTGTCGGCATTCATTATATTATTCACGACAACTGGATTCATTTAAACGTTAAGTGGCAACCTTGGATGAAGTTTATTGAATGGTTTTATGTTACGCCTAGAGTTCATTTGATTCATCATGCAGAAACAGATTCAGTGACTAAGAATTTAGGGGCTCTTTTTACGGTATTTGATCGCATTTTCGGCACTTATGTTGATCCTGATACAGTAACCCTAGAACAGATTCAATTTGCATCAGGCAACAATGCACTTGTCACCCCCCGAAAAATTATTGGGGTTTAGATGTATTTAGAAGAATACTCTATCTGGAGTTAAGCATGATTACACAGATAATGATTGGCTGGTTAGCAACTTTTGTCACGGGTGGATTAATTTGGTTCTTTTTGGAAAGAATCGACCCGTTACGAGATATTAAATATGCAGAACAATTTTTAAAAGAATTTGGTGCAGCAGTTATCTCAATATTCTTTACAATTATTCTGGCATATCTTTATGGTAATCTTATTATTACACTGATTCCTTCCTCTTTTATTGAGTGGTTAAGTCAGTTTGGTGTACTTTCTCTGCCCTTATGGGTGCGGTTAATTTTAGCCTATCTAATTAAGGATTTTTGTTTTTATGTAATTCATTGGTGTATGCACTACAACAAATATCTTTGGCAAACACATTTATGGCATCATTCCATTCAACAATTATGGTGGCTTGCTGCCCAAAGAACCAGTTTTACCAGTCGATTTTTATTTCAAGTCGGGTTTTTGGCTTTTCCCCTTCTAGCTATTCCCCCGGAAGTCATGTTTTATCTGGGATTATTAAGTGCGCTTCATGAAAACTGGACGCATTCAAATGCAAAATGGCGTTCTTGGATGGGAATGTTGGAATGGATTTTGGTTACGCCTCGATATCATAGCTTACACCATACGCGAGTAGGGGCTTACAACCTAGGTAGTTACTTTACCATTTTTGATCGCCTATTTGGAACCTATCTCGATCCAGAATCTATTAATCCCGATGAGCAAACATTTGGCATCAATGATCAACCCATTACCTGGCAAAAAGTAATCGGTATTTAGTGTTTTTAACCTATAAGACATTAAGACATAATATTTTTGGGGGAGTAGAGTTTGATGAAATATAGAAAGCTTGGTGATAGTGAATTGCTGGTTTCTGAATTATGTTTAGGAACCATGAATTATGGAAAACAAAATACATTAGAAGATGCCAAAAATCAATTAAGTTATGCTCTTGATCGAGGAATTAATTTTATTGATACTGCGGAAATGTATCCCGCTCCCACCTGTTCAGAAACCCAAGGTAAAACGGAGGAATATATTGGCGAATGGTTGGTTACACAACCCCGTGATCGGGTGATTATTGCGACTAAAATCGCAGGGCCATCGAGTGGGCAAACTCTGCCCATAACTTGGATTCGGGAGGGGAAGAATCGCATTGATCGGAAGAATATTCAAGCAGCAGTAGAAGGGAGTCTCCGGCGACTCCAAACAGATTACATTGACCTCTATCAAATTCATTGGCCTGATCGATATGTGCCGCTATTTGGTGCTCCTGATTACGATCCTAATTACGAACGGGAAACTGTAGCGATCGCAGAACAGTTAGAAGCTTTTGCCGAATTAGTTAAAGCGGGAAAAATTCGGTATTTAGGAGTGAGTAATGAAACACCTTGGGGCGTATGCGAATTTTGCCATCTAGCCCGACAATTGGGATTATCTAAAATCGTTTCCATTCAAAATGCCTTTAATTTAACCAATCGAGTATTTCAAATTAATTTAGCAGAAACCTGCCGATTTCATAACGTGGGATTAATCGCTTATAGTACCCTGGCTTTTGGTCATTTAACTGGAAAATATCTCTCTCAAATTCCGCCCGGATCGAGAGTCGATTTATTCCCACAATTTGACAGACGTTACCGAAAACCCCACTTCCAAGAAGCAGTTCAAGCTTATGTGGATCTTGCGAATAAAAATGGCTTAACCCCAGTGCAGTTAGCATTAGGTTTTGTGCGATCACGCTGGTTTGTCACTAGCACGATTATCGCAGCTTCTACTGTAGAGCAATTGCAAGACAATATAAGCTGTATAGATGTTGTATTAACTCCAGAAATTTTGGAACATATTGATCAAATACACGCTCGTTATCCTAACCCAGTTCCCTAATTATCATTCTAGTTTTTTAGGATAAATCTATGACCTTACTGAATAGTCCACCCGCTTGGAGAGGCGACGAACTACTCAACTCTAAATACTGGAACTACCACCTGAGTCCAAAAGAAATCGAAGAAATTGAATCAGCCCTTCACAGTCTTAAACTTTCCAATAAAGAGGCGATTCAGTTTAACCAACTTAATAAAACCTTAGTTGATATTTCCGAAGAATTAGAAAATGGCAGGGGAACTGTTTTATTAAAAGGCGTTCCCGTCGATAAATATTCAGATACAGAACTCGCGGAATTTTACCTAATTTTATGTCAGCAAATGGGGATTCCGATTCGCCAATCTGGTTTAGATTGGGATTCCCCTAAACGAGAGAAATCTCAATTTGTTACTTACATTAGAGCAGAAGCTAGTTCTTCGGAAAATGGGAAACAATCTACAGACGCATTTGGTTTCCATACCGATCGCTACGATGTACTCAGTTTACTTTGTGTTAGACAAGCCCGAATTGGTGGAGAAAATCGTTTAGCAAGTGCCATCACCATCTACAATGAAATGCTTCAATCCTATCCTGAAATAGCCGCAAGTTTATTTCAGGAAATGCCCTGGCTTTATGAAGGAGAAGGAGGCTGGATCAACTATCCGATATGGCAGATTCACAAAGGTAAATTTACAACTCAACTTTCCAGCACTTATCCACTTTTAAGTCAACTTGTTGCAGGCGCACCTCGACTTTCTGAACAACATAAACAAGGTCTGGATTTATTACAAACCATCGGGGGTGATGTTGGCATAACTTTGAAATTGGAACCCGGAGATTGGCTGATGGTAAACAATCATTTGGTTTATCATGCTCGTGGCTCCTGGGAAATTGAATCAGGAGATTATGATCGCCTACTGCTCAGAGTTTGCTTTTCGCCCCGTAATAGTCGAGAATTACCCAATACCGACTCATTTAGGGGAATTTGGCGATCGATGGAGGCAGGTCAGCCCAGAGGCGGTTATTTACCTAATTATCAGCTACCACCCAATCAAGCCATTAACTCGCCATTATCAGAAACGGAGGCTTATTGGTTAGATTGCTATCTCAAAGTTAGATGGGTAGGAGCAGAGCAAATCAAATAAAGGATTCTTATGAAAACAGAATTGAAAGCAGTGTCCAACCAATCTAATCAAGAACTTGCTACTTTAGCCAATTGTGCAGCAGCCTGGAAAGGAGATGAATTACTGAATTCGACCTATTGGAATTATCAATTAACTTCCGTAGAAGTTTGGGAAATTGAAGCCGCAATTCGCAATCTAAATCATCCTCAAAATATTGATAATTCAGACATTCAATTTAATCAATTCAGCAAAACTTTAGCTAAGGTTTCTGAAGAATTGGAAAATGGCAAGGGAGCCGTTCTCTTAAAAGGAGTTCCGGTTGATCGCTATTCGGAAGCAGAAATAGCTAAAGTTTACCTAGCCATGTGCAAGCTAATGGGAACACCCATCAGAGAATCTAATTCAGACTTTGATTCTCCCCGAAGAAACCAAACCCAATTTATTACTTATATTAGAGCGGAAGCAGCAGATTCAACTCAAGAAGGCAAACAGTCTAATGATGCGTTTAAATTGCACACCGATCGCTGCGATGCCAATAGTTTACTTTGTATTAGACAAGCCAGAACAGGAGGAGAAAACTACTTAGCCAGCGCCATGACAATCTATAACGAAATGCGCCAATCCCATCCCGATATTGCCGAAGAGTTATTAAAGGAAATTCCTTTTTTCTTTGAAGGCGAAAACAACTGGACTACCTACCCTTTATGGTGTATTCATAAAGGCAAATTTACAACCCAGTATTCCAGTGCTTATGTTTCATTAAGTCAGTTAATTCCAGAGGCACCGCGACTTACAGAAAAGCAGAAGCAAGGGTTAGAACTTTTACAAGAAATTGGTTTAAGGGTAGGAATAAAAATCAGGCTAGAACCAGGTGACTGGTTGATTACAAATAATCATGTGATTTATCATTCTCGGACATCTTGGCCGATTGAACCAGGGCAATATGATCGATTACTTTTACGCACTTGGTACACTCCATTTAATAGCCGAGAATTACCGGATACCCAATCATTCAAAACGTTTTGGGGAGAAGTAGAAGCGGGAAAACCAAAGGGAGGTTTTTTACCCAATCATCCAACTCCTCCAGATCAACCTATTACCGAACCTTTATCAGAAACCGATGCTTATTGGTTAGCTAAATATATGAAAGGAAGATGGAGAGGAGTGGATAATATTAAATGATATACCAGCAAAGAAATTTAAACATTAATCATATCCAAACATCTCCCCATCAACATTGCTATGGAATGGGAGTTGGGATAATTATTCTCGATGAACAATACCCCGGATTTCCTGGTGATACTCGTAACGCCAGCGCCTATCCGTTTCCCATTCAATATGAAATTGCTGAAGGTTTAGATGGGAAAGAATTATTGTTTAATGATGATAAGACCTCTTATCTTGCTCCTATTCAAAAAGCAGCTAAGAAACTGGAGAAAATCGGGTGTCGAGCGATCGCTGGAGAATGTGGTTATTTCGCTTATTTTCAAAAAGAAATAGCTGGCTATGTTAAAGTTCCCGTTTTCATGTCCAGCTTATTACAAGTGCCTTTGGCACAAAATTTGATTGGGAATGATCAGATTGTTGGTATCCTCGTTTTCTCAAAAAATGTTTTAACATCAACCCACCTAGAAGCTGTGGGTATTCAACCTAATAGTAATTACGTAATTGAGGGAATAATGGAGTCGGGGCTTTGTCCTGAAATTACTAATCTTTACATGGCTTCCGATCCCTTATCACGAGGAGCAAATTATGAAAAAATCGAGCAAGAATTGACGGCACTTGCTGTTAATTTTTATCAGCGTTACCCGCAAATGGGAGCCTTACTTCTGGAATGTTCTGGAACTCCTCCCTTTGCTCGATCAATTCAACAAGCGATTCGTCTTCCGGTTTTTAGTTGGGGTACTTTATTAGATTATGCCTATTCTGTCGTCGTTCACCGTGACTTCTATGGTCATGTTTAATAAATGCCCGAATCTAAAACTAAACACTCTAAACTTTACCGATAATGCCTTTAGAATCTCAACTCGAACAACTTGAAAAACCCCTCTTATTAGCAGAACAAAAAGCAAGATTGATTCCTTATGTCGCTCTTTTCATTGCACTATTGGCGATTGGTCTAGGCCCTATTTTTGTAAGATTTAGCACTGCCGAAATTGGAGCCAATGCTACAACCTTTAATCGCTTTTGGATTGCTGGGGTAATTTTTGGAATTTGGAACGGATTTTCGGCGATGGGACAAAATGCACCTGAAAAAGTTGTTGGGGAATCAAAACAGCTTTACACTCCAAAAACCCTGGGTCTGTTGTTAATCGTTGGCTGTTTGTTTGCTGCCATCCAACTTTTTTGGGCTTTGTCTCTCACCCAAACGACTGTGGCAAGTTCTGTAACAATTTTACATGGTTTGCGTCCCCTTCTGACGACTTTAGGAGGATGGGTATTATTTAGAAATCGCTACGATCGCAAGTTTTTAATCGGCATGGTAATAGCGATTTTAGGTTCTATTTTTATTGGATTCAATGATTTTTCAGTTTCTATCCATAAGCTCCAAGGAGACTTGTTAGCAATACTTTCTGCCTTGTGTTCTACTTTGGAACTTCTCATTATGGAACATCTACTCACCCAATTTAAAACTCAAACCTTAATGCTTTGGTGTTGTCTTATTGGGTCATTTATAATGATTAGTGTGTTAGCGATCATCAACCAAAACTTTTTTCCCATCTCATTACAAGGGTGGGCAGCTGTTATTGCATTAGCCCTATTGTCTCAAGTGATTGGTCATGGATTAATTATTTATTCTCTTAACTATGTATCATCTGGAGTGGTCGCTGTTACGATGCTCCTCGATCCAGTGATTAGTGCTATTTTCGCCTGGATTATTTTAAGTGAACATATAACTATTTTAAACGGGTTATTATCTTGTATAGTTTTATTGGGTATATATGTCTCTTTGTCGAGTAATTACGCAGTTAAGACCAATACAATTGAATCCAACATGGTTAAAGCTGAATCGATTCTTAGCTGAGAGATTTTCAGGCTGAAATTAAATAAACTAGAAATTGAGGGAAAATTAAACAAATGGTTGCCAACTTTGAAGAACTGAATGATGCCCAAACAAATCAACAACCCGCTAATAGCTTAAATCCTAGTGATTTAAAAACCTTGCAGTTAATTAGCAGCAATAAAGACACCTTGAAAATGGATGATTTAGTGTTGCTTTTATACGGTCATTCTGCCTTCCAGAATCTGTATGCAGGTTGTGAACTGGGCGTGTTTGAGTTGCTTTGGAAACATCCCGATCTTTCTCAAGCAGAAATTGCTCAACATCTTCAATTAGAAGCTTATCCCACTAAAGCACTGTTGCTGGGACTGACAGCATTGAAACTGATTCAAAAAGTGGGCGATCAATATCGTAATAGCTTAGTGATTCAGATGCTATTTCTGGAAAATACATGGAAAGAATTCTATGATGTTGTTTTGTTTGAAGCCAAGATTGTTTATCGGGGATCGATCGATTATGTAGAATCATTAAAACAAAATAGAAATGTAGGTTTGCGACAGTTCCAAGGACAAGGGCCTGATTTGTACAATCGTCTGCATGAAGATCCGGGTCTGGATAAAGTATTTTACAACTTTATGGGATCTTGGTCAAAATTAGTTACTCCTTTGTGGTTGAAGAAAATTGATTTTTCCAATTTTGAATCCGTTGTGGATGTAGGCGGTGGTGATGCCACAAACTCTATTGCTTTAGCCGAAGCTTTCCCCAACGTTCAAATTACTTTGATGGATATTCCAGACAGTTGTAAAATTGCTCAAAGTCATATTGATCAGAAGCAATTAACAGACCGAATTAAGGTAATGGGGGGAGACATTTTCGTTGATGAATTTCCCAAGGATCAGGATTGTTTTCTGTTTATTCATGTATTAGTCATTTGGTCTTTAGATAAAAATACATCCTTGCTTCGTCGAGCCTATCAAGCCCTCAAACCGGGTGGTTCCCTGATCATCTTTAATATGATGACTTCTGATCAAGAAGATGGGCCGTTGATGGCGGCGCTCGATTCATCTTACTTTGTTTCAATACCCCACGAAGGAGGCATGATTTACTCTTGGAGCGATTATGAACAATGCTTGAGGGATGCAGGATTTAGCCAAATGAAACGTATTTACTCTGACTTTTGGGCACCTAGCGGTATTATCGTTGCGACTAAATAACTTTTAATAGTGGATAAACCCAGATTAATAATACTAAATCTGGGTTAAAAAAAACTTTTAGAATGAACTGATCCAGGACATTCAAAGACACAACTAACTTAGAAAAATAAACTTATGAAACAGGTGGAAACCTTGAACTCTCCTGTCTGGTTGCAGAGATTTCAATACATTACTAATCCAGTCGGTTATTGGAAGAGTGCTTATCAAACTCATTCAGATGCTTTTTGGGCAAAAGGAATAGATTTTGGCAGTCCTTTGCTAGTATTTTATACGCCAGAAGCTGCCCAACAAATTATTGAAAATCGTGATAAACATTTGTCTACAACTACTTTTGAAAGTGAACTAAAGGCAATTTTTGGTGAGAGTTCTTTTTTTACCCTTGAAGGTACACGCCACTTAAAGGCAAGAAAGTTGTTGATTCCGATGCTTCATGGTAAACATATTCAATCTTATGGGCAATTAATTTGCGATTTAGTGAACGATGTACTGGAATCATTGCCAAGCAATCGACCCTTTTCTGTTTTTGATGTTGCACAGGACATATCGATGCAGGTAATGATTAATCTTTTGTTTGGTTCTTATCAGGAAGAACGGTATCAAGAGATTAAGCACTTGATGTTTGAAATGGTAAATTTGTTTGCTTCAAATATTGCTGGTATTCCTCTATTTTTCAGGTTTTTACAAAGGGATTTAGGTGCAATGAGTCCCTGGAAAAAATTTCTGAAGCAGCGACAGCAAATGAAAGAGATCATTTATGGTGAAATTGCCGATCGCCGTGCTCATCCCGATCAAAATAGGACGGATATTCTGACTTTGCTGATGTCAGTAAGTGATGAACAGGGTAATACTTTGACCGATGATGAGTTAATGGGACAGGTGCTATCGCTGTTGTTTACAGGCAACGAATCGACTGCTGCTTCAATGTCTTGGTTGTGGTATAACGTCTATCGTGATGCTGAAATTAAAACTAAATTGTTGGCAGAGTTAAATAGTTTAGAATTATCTTCTGATCCTCTGAATATTGTTCGTTTGCCTTACTTAAGCGCAGTTTGTAACGAGACTTTACGGATGTATCCTGTCACCATGTTTGTGATTCCCAGAATGGTAAAATCAGTAACCGAAATCATGGGTTATCAGGTTGACCCGGGTACTTTAATTACAGTGGGAACTTATGTTATTCA
Organism: Planktothrix sp.; assembly: GCF_046067725.1. Taxonomy (NCBI): domain Bacteria; kingdom Bacillati; phylum Cyanobacteriota; class Cyanophyceae; order Oscillatoriales; family Microcoleaceae; genus Planktothrix; species Planktothrix sp. The sequence goes on along the minus strand of NZ_JBJUDF010000273.1, from coordinate 4,141 downwards.
TCATCGGGAAGATATTTATCCAGAAGCCAATGTTTTTAAACCGGAACGTTTTCTTGATCGCAACTTTTCTCCCTATCAATTTCTCCCCTTTGGTGGAGGCTTAAGGGGTTGCATTGGTGGGGAAATCGCCCTTTATTTACTGAAGTTAGCGGTAGCGATCGCAGTTTCTCGCCACTCCTTAAAATTAGTGAATCAGCGCCCCATTAATCCTCAGCGCCGTAACACAATATTAACGCCAACGGGACTGAAGATGATTAAACATATTGCCTGAATTTGTCATAAAATTTTCGCCTTTATTACAATATAATGAAAAGTCAAACACAGGTTCAAAAACATAAATTTCAGCGTAATTTCGCTTTGCTGACGGAAGAAAGACAAAGGCGATTAAAAGCGTTAAAAACTCAGTTAATTGAAGATCAAACTGATCCCTTATCAGGAATAGGAAAGTCTCAAAATACTTTGATTAACAAACTGTTAAATTCAATTCCGATTATTCGGCTATTACGACTTAGGCAAACTGTCCATCCTAAAGAAATGCTGGGGGATAATGTGGAAAACTATCAAGTTCTGTTTCCTCCTAAAAGAGTGGAGTTTGGTGTTAATGAGATTGATCGAGAATTTCTTAAAGTTTGCCTGTATTACAAAGCGGAATATTTTGATCGCTCCGAAATATTTGTCTGTGATGTTGTACCAGCTTATATCCATATTGGTCTGGGAACTATTTGTACCCAAGATTTTAGAGCGATCGTTGATTCTGGGATGCAATATCGCGTTACAATAGCAAGATGGAGGTTGGGATACTTTGATCGTTTAAAGCTTTTATGGGCAGAACATCTACCGATTACAGCAGTCTATATTTTTTCACTTTCAGCAGAAAACTTTTGGCACTTTTTATATGACTGTATACCCAGAATATATTCGGCTATTCTTGCGAGATCTAATCAAAAATTAACGGTTCTTGTACCTGACTCTTTACCTGATTCTTTTAGAGAATTGCTAGATTGTGTCCTACCCAATAATTTCCAAACAATCTATATTCCGAAAGGTTCTTGGGTTAAGGTTGATCGTCTCGTTATGCCTTCTTATGTTAGTCGTTGTGAGAACGGATTTTTACCTTCTCAATATTATGAATATATTAGGAGTTGTGTCTTCAAAAAATATGATTTGACTCCTCTAGAAAACCCCACCGAGCGAATTTATATTTCCCGTGCTAATGCAAAACATCGCCGAATTTTAAACGAAGATCAGATTATTCAATACCTAGCAAACTATGGATTTAAACCCGTTGTTCTGGAAAAAATGTCATTTCGACAACAGGTAGAACTCTTTACTAAAGCGGAAATTATTGTAGCACCTCACGGCGCAGGTTTGGCAACAACTCTCTTTTCAGGAAAAATCAAAATACTCGTTTTGTATCCAGAAAGTTGTCCCACGCCATTTTTCTTCACCCAATTCAAAGGACTGGGACAAGAGCATTACTTTATTGTCCACGATCAGTTTGATGAAAATGCTGATTTTGAAGTAGATTTATCTGAATTAAAACGAGTGCTACATGAACAGATGAAACTAAAATAATAGTAATAAAATTAACACAATAGCTAATTGAGGAAAGATTATGAATGATGTGACATTGGCAAATCATATAATAGTTACAGAACAACGTCCAGTTGTTTGTATAGTGGGTACTTTGCGAGCAGTTGATTTAACTTACCAAAATTTAATTGAAAAGGTAATTCAGCCTTTGAATGCTGATTTAATGTTCTGTGTGTCTCGGATGAATTCCGAAGATGAAACTACGCTCAATAAGTTTAGAAGTTGCAATATAGTTGATGTCTGTATTTATGAAGAAGCTGAAGATAACTACGAAAAATTTTTACATAGTTTTTTGAGCCAACTAACTCCTGAAAAACAAACAAAATGGCATAAATATTTTGATATTGAGGGGAATTGGTTAGGGGGAATAAAAGGGCGTAGAGGTTCGGGATTTCATTTGAATTTTAATTACTTGAAACTACTGGAAAGATTACAAAATTTTAAAAAGATTGGCTCTGAATATCAGAGATTTGTCATTACAAGAACAGATCTTTTCTGGATGGTAGAGCATCCGCCATTAAAATTGTTAGATCCAAAGTTTATCTGGATACCTAGTGGAGAAAATTATAATGGTTACAATGATCGCCATGCAGTTTGTAGCAACCCAAATGTTTCTGATTATTTGAGTTTGCTTGAATTTATGCTTAATTTCAAAGCCTTAGAATATATTTATAACAATCTTGATGAAAATAACTTAAACCATGAAAGACATCTGAAAAGCCATTTAGACTACTGTGGAGTAAAAGTTGCCAACTTTAAGAATGTAGCCTACCTAACTGGCGATCAACAAGCTTTAACGAACTGGGCTCCTGTTAAAACCAAATCTGTTGATGGAGTAGAGTATGCGTATAAATATGAAGAAGAGCTATTAAGCTCTCTGGAAAATATGAAGGAATTCTCAATTTATAAAAGTTGGGATAAGATTATTTTTGAAAGAGATAAAGAGAGCAATTAAGTAGGTTTCACAGAAACTCTGTTTTTTTGTTTGAATTTTTGCGATTAAACTAAATTAAAGTCAACTGTTAGGTTAAAATCTGATATAGGATTTAGAAAATGTTCACTTATGAATGTATTAAAGAGCAACTTAAAAGCGTAATTGAAAAAGAAATTAGCGCCGTATCAAAACTTTGTGAAACCATTGACGAATCATGGTTTAAAGCTGTGCTGATGATTCGAGACTGTAAAGGTAAATTAGTTATTTCTGGAATTGGTAAAAGTGGGAATATTGGTCAGAAGATTGCTGCTTCATTTACATCTACAGGAATGCCAGCAATTTTCGTTCATCCAACAGAAGCTAGTCATGGAGATTTGGGTTTATTAGATAGCAGAGATGTACTTCTTGCTCTTTCTGCTTCGGGTCAAACAACGGAATTACTCAACATCATGCAATATGCTTCCCAGCAAAGAATATCAATTATTTTAGTCACTAAAAACCCCACCAGTTCCCTAGCTCATTTTGCCGATGTTATCTTACAAATCCCTAATCTTCCTGAAGCTTGTCCTAACAGTTTAGCCCCTACCACGTCAACAACTTGCCAATTAGTCTTAGGTGATGCGTTAGTTGTAACTGTCATGGTTTTACGGGGTTTTACTGCGGAAAATTTTAAGCAATTTCATCCGGGTGGTAACTTAGGCACACTGCTTATTCCCGTCAATAATTTTATGTATAAGGAAGATCGAATCCCTCTGATCGGCTTAGGTGCATCTATCAAAGAAGCTATTATTGAAATGAACTCCAAAAGCTTAGGATGTGTTGGTATTGTCAACCACCGAAATCAGTATGTCGGGATTTTTACAGATGGAGATCTTCGTCGAAGTTTAGAAGCTCAAGTCTCCTTAGAAGAACCTGTTAGCCAATATATGACACCCTCACCCCTACATATTTCACCTAAGATGACTGTATCAGAAATAATCGTTTTTTTCAAGGAAAAAAAAGTTCCTAATGTTTTTGTTGTAGAAGAAAAGATTCCGATTGGGATTGTTCACATCAATCAACTAGCTTCAATTTCTGGGTCATCAGACATCATAAATTATTGGACTTTAGACAAGGTGTAGAAATTTCCTGACGAGGTGACAAGAGAGCTAAAGCCCTCTTGGGTTGGGAATGAGAACCTGATGTGGCATACCAAGAATACCACGCTGTTTACGGCGAGGATGTGGAAGCAGCACTGCGGTTTATGTTTGCCGCCATGTCACCTAAAAAAGAGACAGACTTTCCCTTTCAAGGCATTCCCCAAATGCTGTACATGGATAATGGCCCCATTGCTAAAAGCTTGGTGTTTCAAAAAGTTATGGGTTATTTGGGAATTGAAGTCCGTACCCATTTACCGAATGGCAAGGATGGACGACGGGTAACGGCTCGTTCTAAAGGGAAGGTGGAACGACCGTTTCGCACTGTGAAAGAAATGCACGAAACTCTCTAAGTAGGTGGTCATAAATAGAGTTAAAATAGAAGATGAAGAAATATTAGAGGAAGAGTCATGCCAGTACGGTTAAGAATTCAACTAAAAGAAGAAGAAAAAAAAGAGCTACTAACACTGTATGAGCA
>NZ_JBJUDF010000272.1:0-31362 GCF_046067725.1 Planktothrix sp. | reverse complement strand
GAAAGTTGCCCACCATCTCCTGAAACCCTAGCCTCTAAGACGGCATAATCTCGATATTCAGGGATTACCTCCCATTTTTTATGACGACAAAGTGCAGAGATTAAGGGATGCTTGGCAAACTTAATCTCTAATTTTTCCGAGTCTAATTTAATAGAAGAAGGTAACACCAAATCAGGAGGGACGTAAAGCTCCCCTCCCGATTCCCTAACCCATGCTCGACAAGCCTTAAGCATTATTTCAATTTCCGATAAGCAAGGAAATTAAGCATTTGCCAAAGCAGCTAAAGCTTCCATACTTTGAGGGTGATTGCTTCTGGCTTCTGGATTATTTCTAACGACTCCAGCAGGGTTGGCTCCGTCATAGAAGACGCTTTGATTGACAGCCACTAAATTTCTCCCCCCGGATGGGATTTCGTAATACGTCTTAATCTCAGCAACCTTCCGCATTTTTGCGGTTCCCGACGCGGCGGTTGTTTGGGCGACAACAATATTACTAGGCGTGGTAGACCCACTTACATCGTAAGTAATTGTTACCCCAGGCAAGTCAGAAGTAAGGGTTAAAACATTGGTCGCTGCCGTTCCTGAAACCAAAGCAGATGCAGAAGGAACTCCATTAATCTCCTCTAAAAGTCTTGCTGCAATTGTGGTCGCAGTATCACCCGACCTTTGGGTGTAGGAGATAATAGCCGAGTCATCCCCGGCAGTGACTCCTATCAGGTAGTCATCCCCTGTACTCCCTGCTGTGATGGTCATGGTATTTACTTGGGACACCGCACCACCAAAATCTGCCCAGGCTTCTAACACATCCTTTACCACCCCTCCTTCAGTAATTTGTGTCCGTACCCTTTTAAAAGGGATTGTCACCGTCAGGTCGGGTTGGGATGCAGGATAACTAATTGAGCTAATAGAAGAAGTCATTGGTTTTGAGATTAATAACTTATTAACAATATTATGCTTTATTATGCCTTAAAATCAAAGATAATTCCGCAAAAAAAATACCAATAACTTTATATAAAAATGACTGCCCAATCATCCGAGACAACAAAAAAAGAAACCACCACAGAGATTGTGAATCGTTATAGAGAAGACTCTCATGTCATGATGCAAGCGTTAGCGGAGAGTGCCGATGCAAGTTCGATGCGAAACCCTCTCCCTATAACCGGAAGAATCCAGCCTTTCTCTCAACAGCAAGTAGAAAACTGTTTAGCAGACGCGATCTTAAAACGAATTGCATGGAGCCTCCCATCTTCGTCAACTCAAAAGATGTGGCAGTTATCCTTGGGAGATGATTTTTCTAGTAAGACGGGTTCTAAATTAGTCCGCGATTACTACGCTTATCACGAAAGATTGAAAACCATATCACAATTTAGAAAAGCCTTACAGTTCTCTCGCTCTCATGGTGGGACAGTTATTATTCTCAAGATTAACGATGGAAGACATTATTCCGAACCTGTTGATGAAGGCAAGATTAAATCAATCTCTGGGTTAATCGTTCGTCACCGATGGCAAGTTGCTCCTTCGGTGAGAACGGCTGCTAGTATATTTGACCTTGATGACATTGAACATTATGAAATCCTAACAATTGATCAACAAATAAAACAAAAATTACTATTTAACGGAACAAATTCCAAGCAGGATGATCGCCTGATCCATCGGTCAAGAATCCTCCGGTTTAATGGAGCATTAATGCCTGATGATTGGATGATTTCCTATAACAATGGATGGGGATTGAGTGTCTTTGACGAGGTTTGGAAATATTATAAAAACTATACGAATGGACTCAATGCAGTAGGCGAATTAATTAAAACCCAATCAGTTCTACAGCATTCTTTTGAAGGACTACGGGAACTGATGATGGCATCTGATGAAGAAAGTATCGCAGCTATTAAGCAAACCATGAAATCAATCCGACTAATGTTTGATCTATATGGCATGGTTCTCCACGACTCCCGTGAACAATTCAACTGGAATGCCCGCCCCGTCGTCGGGATGGATTCACTTGTGCAAGTACAGAAGGATGGGGTAACAGGAGCCTCTGGGATGCCTCACACGATAGTTTGGGGAGAAAGCCCTGGAGGTTTGGGGCGTGATGGCAAGGAAACCCAAATCAACTATGCTAACTCGGTGGCAGAGTACCAAGGAGAGAACTTAGATCCTAACGCAGCTATTCTTGATCGTTATATCTTCTTGGCTAAAGATGGCCCCACAAAAGGCAAAATCCCCGACAACTACCAAAGGCAGTACCCTTCTATTTTGAGAATGACCATCGAGGATCTCCGCTCTGGACGCTCATCTGATATTCAGGTATTGGTTTCAGGTATTCAAGCCGGATTCATCACGACAGATGAAGCTCGGACAGTGCCTTCTAACTCCGGTTGGTGGCCAGAGCTTAACCTTGATCAAAAAGCATGGGAAGAAGCCAAGAAAAAAGCAGAAGAACAAGCAAACTCCCTTGGTGGTTTTGATATGGGAGCATTAGGAGGAGAGGAAGCTGCTCCACCCACTGAAGAACCCGTCGAAGAAGAATCTATAACTCAAATGGACAGTGCTGTTTACACCCCAATAAAGCGGGTTCTTAATTGGCACGGGTTATCAATTGGGGTCACTCACGACAAAGGGGATCTTCGCTATAACAAAACGATGAAGGTAGGGTATGGGCATATTAGACGCAGCTATGGACACGCAGAGGACGCGAAAGCAATCGACGTTTATATCAAAAATCCAAACTCACCTAGTCTCTGGAAGGTTCGGCAACTCAACACAACAACAGGGGAGCTTGACGAAATAAAGTATTTCTTGGGTTTTGATTCCCCAAAAGAAGTGCGCGATTGCTATTACTATCATGCCGGATTAGATCGTTTTGGAGGAGTGGAGAAGTGCGATCCTACGGAATTAAACCAATATCGCCAAGATGCAGAAGAATTGGAGGGAGTTAATGAAGTTTATCAAAATAAAATATTAACAGATATAGCAAATAGAATCAATCAACAAACTCAATTAGATTAATTTTAAATTAATTGGTTTTTGAATGCAACTTAGTCAACCCATTTTATTTCACTAGGGTTGGCTAAGTTGTCTAAACTGTTACATCAAATCTTTGTCAGTTCCTAATTTACGCAGCCCGTAAATCTATGTATAGGTTAAGGTAGTTTGGCAACAATTGGCACTTCGGACAGTGCCGATCAAATCAAACGTTGCACGGTGTTTTTTGAATAGGTTTAGCGATCGCCATTTATCGAGATTTGTGGCTTTGGGACTATTTGCTTAATACAGAATCCATTCGGAAGGACTATTTATCTCTCCCGTTTCAGGAGGCCCTTGGAAATTTTCTTAAAATCCCCGTCTTTTTATATAGAGAAATCGGTATCCAATGCAGGGCAATGGAATAGCCTCAAAATGGCTTGATATGTAAGGATTTGACAGAAGGACACCCCAGACCCACTGCAACGGTCTGTCTCCCGCCTATTCACTAAGAAATCGATACAATAAAAAAGGTGTGATTTTCTTATATGGAAATTATTTTATAAAGTCCCGTTGATCTATAAGAATTTAACCTTAAAATTATAGTGATAACTTCTGATCAGAAGGGTTCTATCATGCCAATTCCTGTAAATTTTTTCAACTTAACCAAAACGGTTGGTGGAGTCAACAAAACCTACGCCTTTAAACCTGAAGACATCAGTTTTGGGGATGATGAAACCTTAGAGGTAAAACTAAACCAAGGGGGAGATATCGCTGTTATCCCTTTGGTTAAGAAGTCAGTAACTCTAACCCTAAATGGTGCTGTTGATGTTGATTTAGATACCTTTGAGAATGAGCGAGTGCAAAACGTTCAGGACTTGATCGATAATCAACCCGTAGGGGCTAACATGAGTTTTTCTAACTACATCATCTATAACGCCTATCTGCGGAAAGTCACACCTACAGCACCCATCACGGTCAGTGGGAAAACCCTGTTTGACACTATCGAACTCGAATACGTGTCCCGTGCTTACGTTTAAGCTCTATTCATTGCCTTAGTTCAAATGAACTAAGGCAATGAATTCATAAAAATAAAGGATTTAATATGCCACCAACAGAAAACCAGGTAAAGTTAGCAATTTCTCAAGTTCTGTCAATGCCGTCTGCTTACAACTCTCCTCTTTCCGTTTTAGATTTTAGGATTAACGAGAAAGGGATAATAACAGGAAGATTTAGAGACGCAAGCCGACCCCGTGTATTCAGTTTTGAGATTGCAGATGACGGAATAACCTTTAGTCCCTTTGTCCCTGGAAGGCTGGATAGCTTGGATATTGAGGAATGGGAGAAATTCTCAGAAGGTTATTCTTTCAGGCTTGATGCCATCAGAAAAAACAGAACAGACAAACCCAAGTGTAAAGATGGGGTATCTTATCCTTGTGGCAAATCTTGTATTAGCCTTAAGAAACAATGCAAAACAAACGCTAAAGATCCCGTTTCTACTCAGAAAAAAAAGCAATTAAAAGCGGTTATTAGCGAGTTTAAAGCTAGTGATAAAACCGAAAAAATAGAAACCAGTAAAGCCAAAACCAGTAAATCTAAGATTAAAGTACCTGATATTGAGGAGCCTATCGAGATTGGTGAATCTACTGAGCCTCTAGTGACTCCGAAAATCAATTCACCTAAAAAGGGTTTTCAATCCAATGAGTATACGGACGAAGGGAAGCTAATGCACTATCCCCTAAGAGACGTTGCAGCCACAAAGGATCTGTCAGGGAGAGATGATGAAATAGCTAAAGCAGTGGATCTAATAAAACAATCTGGGAGAAATTGGATTCCCGTTTTTGTTCGGGAAGTTAAACCTTACGAATACGAAGTCGTAGGAAATCATTTGGTTCATGCTGCTGCAAAAAAAGCGGGATTAGATCGAATTTGGACTATTAATGTTGATTCAGATCCGAACACCCTTAAGCAAATTGAATTGTTAACAAAAGGCGGTTAATTTATGCAAAATTTAAAATTCCATTCCAATAGACTTGACGCTGCACCCACCGAAGTACAGATGAAACTAGCGATCGCCCAAGCACATCTCAATATTAGCAAAAGTGAACTTAATTAAGCAAAAACAAAGTACAATAGACTCATCGCATTAAAAAGGAAAATCAATTATGAAAGCTAAAAAAACTGCTGTTGAAGGACAAAAGAAAATAAAAACCGTTCCCCCTGCTGTTGTAGATGAAGATGAGGATACTTTAGGAGAAGGGGAGACATTACAGGAATTTGACAAGAGAATGGAGAAAAAATATCCAAAAAGAAGTTATGACGATTTGACAGAAGATGAAAAACGCGAACGTGCCAAGCGTTTTGTAGCTCAAGGGCCAGAAGACTGGTAAATTTGCAATCCGCACCCGTACAGAAAGATTTAACTCTCGAAAACAATGGTCACCTTAAACCGTCGAAATCTCCTTCGCTTTAACGCTGTTCCTACGGAAGTGCAGATGAAATTTGGCATTTCTCAAGTTTTGTCCCTTCCGTTCGCTTATAACGCCCCTGTGATTGTTCTGGATTTTGAAGTAGGCAATAAAAACGTCATCAAAGGACGGTTTAAAGACGCAAGCCGGCCCCGTGTATTTGAGTTTGAGATTGGGGATAGTGTTTCGTTTAAGCCGTTTACTTGGAAACGAACGGATAGCGACGTTGACCCGATGGCGTGGGAAGACTTCTCTAAAGGGTACACATATCGGTATGATGCAGTCAAGAAAGTTAGAAAGGAAAAACCTAAGTGTGGCAATACTTCCTATAACTGCGGTAAAGCCTGCATTAGCCTAAATAAGAACTGTAAATCAGATCCTCCCGATAAATCCTCTCAAGAGAAAATAGATAAGGTTAGGGCGATGGGAGGGGAGTTTAAACAGACTAAATCAGACCCCACCAAAGCACAAGAGAATAATAAGCTAACTCCAAAACCAAAAGGCAAATGGGATGATGCAGCATCTCAAATTGGTGCAGAGTATGTTTTATCTTCGGGAATTGCTGAGGCTGACCCCAGTAAAATTCAAGTAGATCCTAAAAGGTTCCAATATAAAATCATTGGAGAACAAACTAAATCAGGGGAAGTAGGAAGCTTGTCGGGTGTTAGAACTTGGGACTCTAATTTAGGAGGAATTCTTCAGGTTTGGCAAGACCCCGGCGATGGGGGTGTTTATGTGGTAAATGGGCATAATCGCCTTGCTTTAGCAAAAAAACTTAATGCTCCTTCTGTAACAGTGAAGCTAATAGAGGCAAAGTCTCACGAAGAAGCTCGTGCAATTGGTGCGTTAACTAATATTGCAGAAGGTCGAGGCAATGCTATGGATGCAGCTAAATTTTTTAGGGATTCAGGGCTAACAAAGCAAGACCTAGAGAAAAAAGGTATTCCAATGCGAGAAAAGATAGCGGAGGATGGTTTAGCGTTAGCAGATCTTAGTGATTCTCTATTTAACCGTGTTGTTCAAGGTCAAATTCCAGAACAAAGGGCTGTCGTGATTGGCTCTAAAATAAAGGATCACCGTCAGCAACAAGACTTATTGGAGTTAGTTGAGAAACAGGAAAAACGAGGTAAAAAAATCACTAATGACACCATAGAGGAATTATCTGATATGGTGACAAATACCCCAACTAAAACAGAGTCCCAAGGTGGTTTATTAGATTTGTTAGGCTTTACCCCAGAGACTCGTTCCTTAGCCATTGAAAAAGCCCAGATACAAGCCGCGATTAAACGCAAACTTTCACAGGAAAAGCGATTATTCTCAATCGTAGGGAAGTCTAAGGCTGCTCAGGATCTAGCAAAAGTTGGAAATGAGATTAAAGTTGAAGAGTCCAAAGAAGTTGCAGACGTAGCAGAAAAGGCGTTAGGTGCTTTTGATCAAGAGAAGATGCTAACCGGGAGGGTTTCAACGCTTTTAAATCAAGCGGCGGAGCAATTAGCTACAAATCAGAAAGGGCAAGATAGAATTATTAAAGAAGTTTATGAGCAGGTGCTAGATGAATTACAAAAAACTTACCGATTTGGAAAAGGAGCGAGTGTTAAACGAAGTTAAGGATTATCAGATATTGATAGAGAAGAAAAAGCTGTCCGAGATCAAAAATCCGAGCAATACGAAAAAGCAAGGAAAGCGGGAAACTTAAGTCTTTTCTAAAGAAGTAAGAAAGCAAAAGAAAATTAAGAGGTAATTATGGCAACTGAATCAGACAAAAAACAAACCCCAAAACCCACTCCCGATCCTAAATCTGAAAACACTAAAAAGGAACTTATAAAAGAACAAAAGGATCGGGCGGCTCGATTTGTAGCTAACGGCTCTGAAAATTGGTAATTTTCCTTTTTAATTTTTTTCAGTTTCTATTGATTCCTGATAGGAACTGAACATAAAAATGCTATAATTAAAGCAACTCGCCAAAAAGTTCAAGGCTTTTATGGCGAGTCTAACCATCCTTACTTACGAGGTAAAAGTGGCTAATTTAAGCTTATCGACAATTGAAACAAATAGTCAAGCAATTATCAATCATGACGTTAACGGGTTAACTGTTGGACAACAAGAATCTGATGGTTACATCAACGCAACACGGTTGACTCATGCTCACAAACAAATGACAGGACAACGCCGAGATGTAGCGAACTGGTTGTCTAATAAGCGAGTTCAAGAGACGATTAATCATCTTTCTGTCGTTACAGGAATTCCTGTAACGGGTTTGTACAAAGTGGTTCAGGGTGGAACACCGGACAAACAGGGAACTTGGATTCATCCGAAGCTTGCTACTCGGTTTGCTATCTGGCTGTCCGATGACTTTGGCTTAATGGTTGAGGAATGGGTTCACGAATGGTCAACGAATCCAAAACAGCATTCACAGCCTAAATTACCTCAGACTTATGCCGAAGCACTCCTAGAGGCTGGACGGTTAGCGTTAGAGTTAGAAAAATTAGAAGCCGAAAAAGCCTTGCTTGAACAGGAAAATAGCGAACTCTCTAAAAACCTCGATGAGTTATTCGATTATTCTTCCATCGTTCGGATCGCTAAGTTCAATCAAGTCTCAGAAAAAATTTTTAATTGGCGATCGCTCAAGGCTATGAGCATTAAGATGGGCAAGGAAATCAAAAAAGTGCCATGTCCCAGATTTGAGACAAAAAGTCTGTATTCCCATGATGTTTGGCGTGTTACTTATCCTGAAATGAAGCTACCGGAAACCACAACGTTAGTTATTAGTCGAGGGTAATTAAAGCGACAAAGGGAGGTTTTAACACCTCCCTTCCTTTCACTATATTAAAATTGGATATATTCCCTTATTGAAACTATGCTATCCCTAAAATTCAACGCTAATCAATCCAGAAATTATCTCAACGAACTAATTAAAAAAGTTCAGAACTTAACCCCTGCCTTGCATGAAATTGGACAGTTAATGGTTGCCTCTACCGATGAGAACTTCCAGAAGGAACAAAATCCCTACGGAGAAAAATGGGAACATTTAGCCCCATCAACCCTCAAATACAAGGCAAGTCGAGGTTTTATTATGCAAATATTACAACGCCAAGGATTGCTACGATCTTCTATTCGGTATCGGATTGAAAAAGGAAGGGTTGAGGTAGGGACTCCATTGCCTTATGGCTCCTATTTACAAGAAGGCACTAAGAAAATGCCTAAACGTCAATTTTTAGGAGTAAGTCAACGGAATCGTCGGGAGATTATCGCTATTCTAAAGGGTTCTCTTCGTTGATCTCGACAAGTTTATCAATAAGACCTGGGTTGATTTCTTGAGGGATTTCTTGCTCAATAATCTTTAAAGTTTCCTTAGTCCAAGCAAGGATCAATCGTTCCGCCTCCGATTGATCCTCAGAAATTAACAAAGCGATAATCAATAGTTCTACGAAATCCGTCCGTCGCTCCCCCATTAAAATCCGTCGAATTGTCTGCCAATCCCATCCACTTTTTTCACTAAATTCCATCATCCCAAAATTTGCATTTACAAGATCCCGTCGAATTGACCGACCAAGAGCGCGATAGGGAGCCAACGCACCAGATCCTAGTGTCTTCTTAGAAGGATACTCTCTTTTGATAGTAGTCATTATTTATATCTAAATCATTGGTTTAATTTTAGTTGATTTTCTTATATAGAAATTATTTTTTTTACACCCTCTTTAAATGACTGATAAGGTGCGTTATTATTTAACAAGAATTATTTTTTGTATTGAGAAATGGTTGAAATCAGGCTTGATGCTCCAACTAAATTTAGGGTAATCAGAACTGATGATGGTCGCCTCCATTGTGAAGGGTCTTTTTGTCGTGACGGGGTGTTGGAGTATCGTCAGCCTGACGGCTCCATAGTCCACGAACTCAGGAGACCGGAAACCAATGCAGATCAGGCTACAGTGGAGAGTTTCAAGTTCCTCCCCCTGGTAATTGAACATCCCCATGTTGGACTTCTTAATAGCGAAAGCTACAAAGATTACACGGTAGGGATGACTGATTCTTCTGCTTATTACAACAAGGCTGAAGGGGTGATCAAAGGCTTGGTGTCATTTTTTGATGCTAAAGCGATCGCCCTAATTGATTCAAGGGAAAAGGAGCAACTGTCTGCGGGATATACCTGCGATATCAAACAAGGGGCAGGGGTATGGAATGGTCAACACTACGACAGAGAACAGATCAATGTTCGCGCTAATCATTTGGCTTTAACGAGCCGAGGAAGGGCAGGAGAAGATGCCCGTCTCCGATTAGATAGTGCTGCGGGGATTGGGCAAGCTGTTGCAGGTCAAGTTGTTGAAAACCCTAGTAACCCCAACAAAACCAATGATAATGGAGATAATGAACAGCGCATGGCAATAATTAGATGCGATGGAGTCGAATATTCGGGAATCCCCGAAGTTTTCGCTTCTATTAGTAGTGCTCGATTCCGTGAATTAAAAGAATTAAAGGAACGCCACGATTCGCTTGTTACACGGTTTGACGCTACGATTCGGGAGAATCGGAAGCTAGAAGCCGCACAAGAGAACTACCAGTTTCGGTTAGATAACCTGGAAATCATTGTGGAAAATGCTGATAATGTCCTTGGTGAGTTAGGTTATTACCGGAACGACATGGGGCAGTACGTCCGTGTTGACGGAGGCAAAAAGAAAATGATGCCCCATGCTCCCGAAGAAGAAGAAATGGAATTGGAGGACAATGAAGATGAAGAAATGATGGAAGATGAGGACAATGAAGATGAAGAAATGATGACTTCCAGAAAGAAAAAAAAGTCCAAACCTCGTGCTGATGGTGACGATGAAGACGAAAGCAATTGTCGGGGTGATTCTGTTGGGGATCTCTTGGCTATATGGAAAGAAGCCGACGATTTGCTGCCAGGTTTTTCCAACACACGGTTTGATAGTAGCTTCTCTGTGAGCGATATCAAGCGCACTTTGTTAGCTGAAATCGAGCCCAACATGGACTTAACATTCCGATCCGATTCCTATGTAGACGGAGTGTTTGCCTACGTTCAGGAGAATTACGATTCTTCTTCTGCCGATCCAGATGGTGAAGAAGAAGGGGATGGGGATGACGAGGAGGAAGAAGATGGAGACTCCGAGGAGTTTTCCCATCGCCTTGATTCGGTACTAAAAAGACCTGCTCAAATTACTTATGGTGATGAACTCACCGAATGGGAGAGACGGCGGGTAGATGCCTATAAACAGCCTTTAACAATGGGGAAAACACGCATGGGGGTTACTAGATAATGCGGTACAACTACAATCTTCAGTTTGATCGTGCGATTCCTGGTATGGGCGAGGGCTCGATCAATTTTCCGAGAGTTAAAGCTTACGTTTCCATTAAGAATGCAGCTAAAGAGGTCTGGACTCTGGCGGTTCCTGCTTCTCCTGCTTCTAGCACCGAATATACCGTTAAGTTAAATAACGGATTAGGAACAGCACGTTTTACAACTGATGCTAGTGCTACTCAATCGGAATTGCGGGCAGGATTATTGAATGCAATCCGTGTAAATCCTGCTTTTGGGCATCGTGGGATTGCTGCTGTTAGTGGAAATAACGTGCTATTCACGGCATTGGACTATGGCATCGAGAACACACTGGTAGTTACTGGTGCTAGTTTGACAGCAACCAAGACCACAGCGATGACCATTCCCACACCTGTTCCTTTTGGTCGGTTTGTCGCCAGAGCAAACACTGAAACCGATCCCAAAGTTGCAGGGCTTCCTACTGCTACTACTGACGTAATCCTGGGCATTACTCGAATCGTCAAAGATATCGAAATGCAGCCTTTAATAAATCAAGGTGTAAGCTACGGTGGAACGACTTACCCCTATCAAGATGTGATGGACGTGGTTGACCGGACAGGAGAATCGTCAGGGATCTGGGTTGAATGTGTTGAGACGGATATCACAATTAATGATGCCGTCTACGTCTCTATTGCTGCGGGACACGAGGGGAAAGCAACAAAGGCAACAAGTGGCACGATTAATATCTCCACGAAGGCTGAGTTCAAGTGTTCCCCCGTAGTCACTAGCACTGGTGCGGTGTGCGTTTTGATCGGCTTCAATGTTCCCTAATTTGTATAGAAAGAATTTATAAACTATGATGAACTTTTCTGGGACTACAAGGTTAGATGCTGATGAAATCGGGACGTTCTTTGGCGCTCTGATGGATTTAGAGGCTCAGATAGATAAGGAGTTCGATCTTGCGGACTATCCTTTCGCTGCTGGAGTTATTTGCCCTCTCAACATTCAAAACAAGCCCTGGGCAAAAACCTGGGGGTATCGGTGGCTCCGCCACGTTGGGCAGTTCAAATTAATCCGAAACTACACCACAGACCTTCCCGAAGTGGAACTGGTCTATGGTGAAATGAAGATGCCGATCCATAAATGGGGACAAGGCTATAGCGTCTCCGAGGATGACATCGCGGCTGTTAGTCGGATGGGAGAAAGCATTGAGGAAGACAAAATCTGGACAATTCAAGAAGCTGCTCAACAAAAAATCAATCAGTTGGTGGCAAATGGAGATTTAGAAACAGGGATGCCCGGTTTCTTGAATCATCCCCAAGCACTGCGGTCTTATGCTCCCTTCCCTTTGAACGGGTCAGCAACATCGCAGCAAAAGCTGAGTGTGTTGAACGATTGCGTTAATGCTCCGACTCGGTTGACCAATAACCGCGAGAAGCCTGACACGTTGTTGATGGATTCGGAAACTTACGAACACCTCTCCTCGGATATTATTCAAATCGGCACATCCGCATTGGATCGTACGGTGTTAGAGCATTTCTTAAAAGTCAACCCTAATATCAAAGAAGTCGGCGTTGTGTCCGAGATGGCTCCTGACTATTTAGAGTCGATTGGTTTAGCTCCCACCCGCTTTATTCAGGCTTTCCGTCGAGATCCCAAAAAAGTTTCTGCCAAGATTTATCAACCGTTAAAGTGGACTGATACTCGCCCCATTGGTGTTGATTCTTTCTGGCGTGGTGCCAAGTTTAAATTTGGGGGAATTGATCTCAAACGCCCATTCTCCATGCACGTTGTAGTATTACCTGAATAAAAATGTCTAAAACTATCATCTTTGACCCCAAACTAAATCCTCACAATCCCCGTATTCCTTACGGAATATCAGTGGAGGCTATCACTTCACCGATTCGTTTCTCTCGCCCCATTAATCGTGGGGGAACTAAAAAGAATTCCTTAGATGCAGTGGAAACACGAGGGAGTTGGATTTTGCCGGGGACTAATTTAGAGCTTCCTGATGAGGACTATGAGTATATTGCTCGACATCCTCTCGGCATGGAACTTATTAATTGCGGAGCCTTCAGAATAATCTCTCCCACCCTAGAGGAAGGGAAGTTTCCCACCGAAACAACCCTTGATTATATTGAGAAAGATGCCCTGGACTTGATTCGCAATTCAAGTGATATTGATTGGTTAGAACGATCTGAGAAAAGAGAAGATCGTCCCGCTATTTCTAAGGCATTGGCAGAGCAGGTTAAAAATATCAAGTCAGTCAACACTATGAACATTCGGGGGTAGCGGATGGTTCTCCCTTCCGATTTTTTAGCGGTTTATCCTCAGTTCACTGTGGTCGAATCTTCTGTGATTCAATACAGTTTAAACTTTGCTGAGAATAATTATTGTGCTGGTTGGGCAGATCCCAAGAGAACGGATGGAATTATGCTGATTGCTGCCCATCGAATCAGCGTTGATTGGTTCCAACAGGCGGATATTGCCTCTAGTGTTACGGGAATCGCATCAGGGTCAGGGAGTTCCACACCTTCTGGCTCTGAGGATGACTGGTCTTTAACGACTTACGGGAGGCAATATATTCACCTCCGCAATACTATTTTTACTCCCCCTATTCTGGTTTTATGAAAGTACAATTCCCTGATTTCTCAGTTGATAATGGTCGAGTTACTTCTGCCGGGATGGTGACTCCTGCTTCCCCAGAATTGCAAGCTATGGCAGCGATTTACGTGGTGTTACAAGAAATTAACGGGAAGCTAGATAAGCCAGACCACGGTCACGCTCCCAAAGAGAAGAAATGAGTCAATCCTTCGTTGAGCAAATGATAGCCCTAAGAGACCGGATCTCTCCCCTTGCGGGGGGATTCGGCAATCCTAATGTTCAAAGCCTCGTCGTTCGCACAAGAGTGGGCGATGGTTACGAATATTTGGAGATTACCCCAGATCCGGTTATTCAAGATCAATTCCCAAGCAAGGAGGGGATTGAAAACCTAAGCTCAGTGGAGGGGATAACTAGATCCTATTCAGTTAAAGGGATTTCACGGCGTTATTTAGAGGAACAATTGAAAGGAGAGGGTGTTGACTACCTCGTCGGAGCAGACACCACCCTTTACCCTCCTGATGGGGTTGTTTGTAACTTAGTCTCATTAACAGAAAATGTTGTGACGTGGGACATGGAGTTGGTTGAAAAAATTAGCTCACAAGGTTTTTATTTGTGATTAACTCACAAGGTTTCTATTTATAAAAGGTAAAATCATGCTGAAATCAAAACCAAGTTCTTTATATCGGGTTGATGAAGATGAAGTAGCGGTGGGGAATGGCGGTGGAGGAGGTGCTGTTGCGCCTACTGAAGCTCAAATGAGATTAGCGATCGCTCAAACCTTATCAATGGGTTTTGCCTATAACGCCCCAGTTGTTGTGCTTAAATTTGATGTTGCCGAGAATGGCAATATTACCGGAGTATTTAAAGATGCGGCACGTCCACGGGTGTTTTCATTCACCTTAGATGGGGAGTCCGTAGCTTATAAGCCTTATAAACCCGGTAAAATGGACAGTTTAGAATCAGAGGAAGATGTCCAAGAGTGGGAGGCATTCTCAGAGGGGTACAGTTTCCGCGTTGATGCGGGAGTAGGTGGCAAAAAAAAGCCTCAATGCGTGAAACCGACAGCTTATAACTGTGGGAGTGCTTGTATTAATGTTAATAAAAATTGCAAATCCAATGCCAAAGATAATGTTTCTAAGGATAGGCTTAAAAAGTTAAAAGGTTTAGCGATGTCTTATTATAAGGAATTCGAGAAACTTGATAAGACAGAAAGAGGGAGTGATAAGCAGAAGGAATTTGGCGACAAGTCAAATCAAGCTAGTCGGAAGAGACTTGCTTTGATGGAACAAGCTAAGGGCAAAAAGGGTGTAAAATCAGAGGAGTCTCAAGCTAAACCCAAAGCAGAAAGTAAAAAGCCTTCTGGTCAAAAATCAACAGCGAAGAAAACGACAGAACCCAAGGTCAAAGTTGAAGCTAAATCCAGTCCTAAATCCAAGGCAAATCCTTTTTATAGTGACGAGCCGATCAAGGATTATGACACTTTTAAAAAGGAAATCTCAAAAGAATTAGCTAGGATTAATTTTGAGAATAATTACGATGGGTTGATCCCTATTCCAAAAATGAGAGAAGAACTCAAGGGGCGAGTAAAAGCAGAAGATTTTGACAAGTGGATGCTTCGGTCTCAAGCCGATAATGATAATATTCAACTTGGTGAAGGACAAAAACAAATGCCAGGGGGGATAAAAACCGAACTCGGAGCGCATAGGGATTATATTCGATTTTTTGACAAAGAGGCTATGGAGAAAGCTAGG
Organism: Planktothrix sp.; assembly: GCF_046067725.1. Taxonomy (NCBI): domain Bacteria; kingdom Bacillati; phylum Cyanobacteriota; class Cyanophyceae; order Oscillatoriales; family Microcoleaceae; genus Planktothrix; species Planktothrix sp. Next base: position 16,307 of record NZ_JBJUDF010000272.1, on the reverse strand, counting down.
ACTGAAACAAAAAGAAAACCCGGTCAAATAACCGATCCGAAAGAATTTGAAGACGTGGCAATGAAGTCCTTGGCTGATCTTGACAAAGATGGGAAATATGGCAATCTTATTCCTATTCACGAACTTCGGAAATCCCTTGGAGACAAGGTGAGTCGAGGGGATTTTAACAATTTATTAATGGAAATGCAAGCAAACGACAAGGTTCAATTGATTGGGGGAGAGATGACAGATTCTACACCGAAGAAGGTAGAGGATTCTATCACAACCAGTCTTGGGGGGGTGCGTTATTATGTTAAAATCCTCAAGGATTGAACAAGATCAAATAACTACAATCCGAAAGTATCAAAAGAAATAGTGGTGGGAACATATAGAAACCCTTAATTAAGTTACAGGCAAAAGGAACAAAACATGAGCATAGAGACTAAATCGGCTCCAACAAAAGCCCAGATGCAAGCAGCGATCGCTCAGACTCTTGCCCTTCCTTTTGCCTATAACGCACCAGTGGAGGTGTTGGACTTTAAGGTAGATGATACGGGTAAAATATCAGGGCGATTCAAGGATTCTGCCCGTCCGAGGGTGTTTGATTTTGAGTTGGATGGAAATACCGTCAACTTCAAACCTTACGCGCCAGGACGCATGGATTCGGGCGATACAGTAGAACAATGGGAGGAGTTCTCATCAGGGTACGCCTTCCGCTTTGATGCCAAGGTTAAAACTAAAGGCAAGGCAGGAGATGCCAAGAAACCCCAATGCGTTAAACCCACAGCATATAATTGCGGAAAAGCCTGTATAAATATTAAGAATAATTGTAAGTCCAACCCTGATGATGCCAAATCAAAGGATCGTTTAGAAAAACTGAAAGCTGCGGGGATTGATTACACTAAAGAAACTAAGAAATCCACTCCTAAATCAACTGCAAAAACTAAGAAAGAGGCAAAAAAAACACCAGAAATAGATAAAAACGCTAAGGTAACAAAAGAAATATCCCCTAGCGAGAAAGGGAAAGAATCTGACATTGAAGAAGGAAAGAAAGCTACTGAAACAGATGTAAAGAGTGAAGATAGAACAGAGACCTCTAAACAACCTGATGAAAAGCCTAAAAACCTTAACTTAGTAGGAAATGGTGATCATGAATCCATGCCCTCAACCGCCGAAGAGTATCATAAAGCCCTGGAAAAAGCGGGGGTAAATATTTCTGAGAAGGAGGCAAAAGCCACCGTTGAGTCTATTTATAAATGGACAAAAGATTCCACTGACATTCGAGCAGATCAAAAGGCAGGGGAAGAGAATGATCATGCGGATCGGATTTCTAATTATGTCAGAAACTCAACCCCATACAAAGGCGAAGTCTACCGAGGGATTCACTTTGGAACCAAAAAGGAGGCTTTAAACTGGGCTAAAGGCGACAAGGATGGAGTGCTAGATAATCAAGGTGCTCACGCCTCTTGGTCGTCTAGTCTTGAGACAGCAGAGGAATTTTCGGACGATTTCTTTATCGAGGAAAAAAGGTTTCCTGTTGTTATTAAAACCATTAATAAATCAGGTGCGTCTATCAAGAATTTGAGCAATATCAGGGGAGAAGACGAGGTTATAGTTTTAAAAGATACTCGCCATCGAGTTAAAAGTGTCAAAGAAGAAAACGGACGGATTATTGTTGAAGCAGAGGAAATATAGGAGATTCTATCATGGGTTTAATAACCAGAAAAGATGCCACGCCAACCGAATCTCAGATGAAACTAGCGATCGCCCAAACATTATCAAAGCCTTTCGCTTACAACGCTCCGGTGGTAGTATTGGATTTTTCAGTAAACGATCAAGGGGAATTTGAAGGCAAGTTTAAAGATGCAGCCCGTCCCCGTGTTTTTTCTTTTAATATAGAAGGGCAATCCGTCACTTTCAAGCCCTATGCCCCAGGACGGATGGATAGTGCAGAGGATTGGGAGGAGTTCTCTAGTGGCTACTCCTATCGAGCAGATGCGGGGATAGGAGGTAATAAGAAGCCCCAATGTGTGAAGCCAACGGCTTACAATTGTGGCGCGGCTTGTATTAATATAATGAAAAGTTGTAAGACAAAAACCGACGATCCCACAATAAAGGACAGGCTTAAAAATTTAAACGAAATCGGGAAAGATTACGCAGAAACAGTTAAAACAACTAAAACCCCCAAGATATCAGAACCAGCTAAAACAGCTAAAGTAGATCCCAAAACTGAGGCAGAAAAGCCAACAGAAAAACCAACAGAAAAACCAGTAGAAAAACCAGTAGAAAAACAAACGCAAGAAAAAACAAAACCCCTTTCCATTGCCCAAAAAAATGCCCAAACAATAGAAAATCTAGCAAAGAAAGCGGGGGTTGATGTTTCTAAATTAGTAGAAACTGCAAGAAAAGCGGGTGCGACTGAAGCTCAATTATTGACATTAAAAAATGGTGTTGCTAATTACATGAAAGCCAAGGGGATAGTGCCTGGAAGTGAATTAAAAACTACGAGATCGGAAGAAGAAGGTTTGACAGGAGACGGGTCACACGAAGGGATGCCCAGAAATGCCCAGGAGTATTATAATCTTGCCACTAAAAACGGGAAGCAAATAACATTAAAAGAAGCTCAAGATACTGTTGATGCTATTAAAGACTGGGCGGGGGCTGGTTACGAGGAAATAAGAAAAGATCAAAAGGAAGGGCGTGTCAATGAACGAGCGACACTTATTGATAATTATATCAAAAACTTAACCCCATACAAAGGAGAGGTTTACAGAGGGATAACTTTTGACAACAAAAAAGAGATGGATGCTTGGCTAAAAGGAGATAAGGACGGCATTTTAGGCAATCAAAACGCCCATGCATCCTGGAGTTCTGAACTCTACGTTGCTAAAGATTTTGCATCAGTAGAAGATGATCTAGGTAGAGTGTCTGTTGTAATTAAGTCGGTCAATAACAAGTCAGGTGTGTCTATTTCCAACCTAAGTAGTTATGGGAAGACGGAATCCGAGGTTATTGTTTCAAAAGATGCCAAACACAAAGTTAAAAGCGTTAGAGAAGAAGGGGGTGTTGTGTATGTAGAAGTAGAAGAGGTTGACTCCCCGCCAGAAAAAAGCTCTACCAAACAAGAAGAGGTTAAAACACAGCAAAAAACTCCTGAACAAAAAGTTGGTAAACTAACTCCTTCCCTGGTTTCCAAGGAAGATCAAATAAAAACAGCAAAAGAATGGTATGCAACCGCAAAACAATTTAAGATAAAAGGGAAAAAAGTATTGGACGCTCTTTCTGAAGACGATATGATTGGAGGCAAAAAAGTCAATAGAGAGGCTCTTGAGAACACGTTGGACTTAGTGTTTGACTCAAGCATAGTAATAGATGGGTTGATTTATTCTGCTCAAGAAAAGCCGGGAAAACAAGATACGATTTTTCTAAAAGATGAGTCTGGAAATGCTCAAGGCTTTTTTATGGTAGGAAACGAAAAATCCAAAGATTCAATGTATATAGAATATTTGGGGACAAATCCATTAAATATAATACAGAGCAAAAAAGGGGTAGGAAAACAGATTATGTATCAAGCTATTCAGGAAAGCATAAAGCGAGGGTTGAAAGGACGAATAAAACTAGAAGCACTGGATACGTCAGAGTCTTTCTATGAGGCAGTGGGATTTCAGAGGAAAACAGAGAAAGTTTTTGAAGATAGCAAATATTATGATACGGATTATTTTGAATTGTCAGAAGAATCAGCTAAGGCATTTGTTGAGAAATACGAGAAAACTCTAAAATAGGATAGAATACAGTCATTATTTAAGGACAAAAACATGAAAAATAAACCTCAAGCAGATGATGAAATTTTAGCAGAAATGGAGGAAGTTGACAGACTCGAACTTGAAGGGGGAATATCCGCCACTCCTGCCAATAAAAGAACCGACCCCGATCTTAAAGATAAGCCAAAATACAAAATGTCTGGATTATCCAAAGACGGCTTAAAACTTAAATAATCATAAATTTAACAACAGGAATTAATTATGCTTTCTTACCAATACCGGATGGACGAGACTACAGCCCCAACTGAAGCTCAAATGAAATTAGCGATCGCTCAAACCTTATCACTTCCTTTTGCCTATAATGCTCCAGTGGTAGTGCTAAATTTTGAGGTTGACGAAGACGGTGGGATTACTGGGAACTTTAAGGACGCAGCTAGACCCCGTGTTTTTAGTTTTGAGTTAGATGGTGAATCAGTCTCCTATAGTCCGTTTAAACCCGGAAAAATGGACAGTTTAGATAGTGAAGATGGAGTTATTGAATGGGAGGAATTCTCGGCAGGTTATAGCTATCGAGTTGATGCGGGGATAGGTAAAGGGAAAAAGCCACAATGCACTAAACCAACTTCTTACAACTGTGGTAATGCCTGTATTAATATAATGAAAAGCTGTAAAGCCAACCCAAAAGATCCTGAACCAAAAGATAGGCTTAAAAAGTTAAAAGGTTTAGCGACGTCTTATTATAAGGAGTTTGAGAAACTTGATAAGACAGAAAGAGGTAGTGATAAACAGAAGGAATTTGGCAATAAATCAAATCAAGCTAATCGGAAAAGACTTGAATTGATGGAACAAGCTAAGGGCAAAAAGGGTGTAAAATCAGAGGAGTCTCAAGCTAAACCCAAAGCAGAAAGTAAAAAGCCTTCTGGTCAAAAATCAACAGCGAAGAAAACGACAGAACCCAAGGTCAAACCCGATCCAAAGGTAGAGCCAAAACTTGAAGTTAAACCCAGTGTAAACATTAAGTTGGTTGGTGATGGAACCCACGAAGGGGCTCCTAAAGATGCCCAAGAATATTATGACATGATGACAAAACAAGGCAATAAAATCACAATGAAAGAAGCTGAGGATCTAACTAGCTCCGCATGGTACTGGAGCGCGAAAGGTAGTGGAGAAATAAGAAGATCTCAACAGAAAGGCAAACCCAACAAGGAGGCGAAAGATTTTGAAAAATACGTGAGCAGCTTAACTCCATACAAAGGAGATATTTATAGGGGGATGGCTTTTAAAAGCAAAGAAGAGGCAACGAAATGGCTTAAAGGGGATGAAAATGGGCTTTTGGATAATCAGTCCGCTCACGCTTCTTGGAGTTCTAAGGAGTCTGTTGCAAAGTTATTCGCTGATCCCATGATGCACTTTGGTAAGGATAAAAATATAAGCGTTATTATTAAGTCGGTTAACAAAACAGGTGTATCCATTCAAAACCTAAGTCGGTTTGGAGATGGAGAAGCAGAGGTTGTTGTGCCTAAAAATGCTAGACATAGAGTTAAAAGTGTTAAAGAAGAAAATGGATTATTTTATGTAGAAGTGGAAGAAGTTTAATCTTGGTTTAAACAAAAATGAAAAAACCACAATGCGAAAAACCAACAGCTTACAATTGCGGTCAAGCCTGTATAAATGTCTCAAAATCCTGTCAGCAATCACCATCCGATTCCTTTGGGAGAAATAGACTACAAAAACTTAAGCAAGTTGCAGCTATTTTTGCTAAATCAAAAGGGGTAAAAAACAAAAAGGGCCAAGAATCTACCAATAGATTAATAGACAACATCACGGCAAAAAGAAAAGTTGAAGCGGGGGAGTTGAAGCAAGCTAGGGGTGAAATCAATGCAGAAAGGAGGAAAGCCAGATTAAAAGCTGAGGCAAAAGCAAAGAGAGAGCAACTATTAAAGTTGTCTGAAGAGTTTGAGGGTAAGTCTAAAACAAAAGGAGCTACTGCGGAGGTGATAAAAGGAGCATCTCCTAATGCCAAACTCTGGGATGTATATAATAGTTACAAAAAACAGATTAGCAAAGCTGCCAAAAGTAATCCGTTGGGTGCAAAAGAGATGGTTATAAAAGCGAACAAGAAGCTTGAAGTCATAAAAGAGGAAAATGCCAATTTTTTAGCTCAATCCAGGAAATTAATAGAGGTAAGCTCCCCAACCAAAATCAATGCTTCAATAAGTTCCCCGTCATACAGGGAGGGGGTTGAAGCATTCTCTCGAATGGTTTCTATCCCTAATCTAAAAGATCCAATCAATATCGTCGATGCTCCCCCTGAGTCTCAAGGGCGGAGTTTTTACAATTTAGGAAGTAATCAGGTATACATGGGTGTTGAATCTTCTAGTACGGTAATTCACGAGATGAGTCACTGGTTAGAGGAAAAAGTTCCAGGTATTAGGCGGGAGGTTGTGGACTTTTATAATAAACGAACTAAAGGGGAAGACTTGGTTCGTCTTCGAGATGTTACTGGGAACAAAGCCTATGGAGAGGATGAGGTTACAAGGACGGACAAATGGCTTCATCCCTATATGGGGAAAGAATACAAGGATGCCTCCGAGATTCTTTCAATGGGCATGGAAATGATGTATGAAAACCCTGCTTATCTTGCTAAGAATGATCCTGAAATGTTTGACTTTATTTATAGTGTTGTAAGGAGGGGTTGATGACGGAACGGAAGAAAGCCCAATGCGTTAAAACTACATCCTACAACTGCGGAAGATCTTGTATTAACGTTATGAAGACTTGCAGGGTTGTCCCAAAGGATGCTAAGTCTAAGGATAGGCTTCAGAAGTTAAAAGCTATGGGGATTGATTACGTCAAAATCAAACCTTTAAAATCCAAAGTTAAGCCTACTCCAACACCAAAGCCAACACCAAAGCCAACACCGGAACCAACTCCTATTCCCGTGCCAGTGAAACCCATTCAAGTTACCCCTATTCAGGTAACACCTATTCCCGTTGCAGTACCAGAACCCGACATTGTTGAGGTAGTAAAGGATTTTACGGGTAAAGTTAAGCCCGGAGTTAAAGAAACTCCAGAGCAAAGGAAGGCAAGGTTGTTGGGTGAAGCAAAAAAACGTCGGCAAAACTTACTAGAAATGTATGACGATTTCATGTCTGGATATGAAAGATATGGAAGCAAAAAAGACGTTTTATCAAACTCGCTGGACACTGCTAATCCAGAAAAATATATCAACAAACAAATAAACGACACAAGACAAAAGATTTTTGCTTTAACGCGAACAAATCCATCTCAAGCTGAAGCTTTATCTCAAGGCATTGAAAATGATTTAGAACCCGCTTTAATGGAACTCTCTAATTTTATGGCAGAGGCAAGGAAGTTTTTGTTGGAGGTGGATAATCCTACGCCTTTAAAAGTAAAAATAAAAGAGGAGAACGACTCAGTTTTGTATCAGCACTTGTATAAAAAAGGGATTGATATATTGTCGAAAATGGTAGATCTGCCAAAATTAAAGAGCTCTGTTACATTGGCGACCGCAAAAACCCTAGGGACTCGGAGTGGCTACAACAGCAATAGTCTAACGATTACAATGGCAACCGACGATCCGGGCACACTAATTCACGAGATGGGGCATTGGATCGAATCTTCTGTTTCTGGTATAGCAAATGAAGCCAAACGTTTTTACAACTCTCGAACAGAAGGAGAAAAAACAGTTAAACTAAAAACATTTGATCCTACTTATGGGAATGATGAAATCACAAAAGTTGATCAATGGATTAATCCTTATATGGGTAAGGTTTACTCAGACGGATCAACGGAAATAATCTCTATGGGGTTAGAATTAATGTATAGAAATCCGGTTTACCTTGCCAAAAAAGACCCGGAAATGTTCGATTTTATTTACTCAGTGGTTAGGAGAGGATAATGGCTTATCGTGTCAAGATCAATGGTGTTATATCAATTATAGAGAATGGGGTTTGGACATCTTCAACCCCACATTATGCTGGAATTCTCAATAATATGACAAAGATAGAGAAGATGGCAGCCATAGACCCGGACTCGCCTTTTTTCTGGATTAATTCCCCTGCCACTCCCGACCCTGATTGGTTGATAGCAACGGAGATGGCAAAAACCTTTGATGGGACGGTGATGGATGATCCTATAATCCCTCCTGAAACAGACGAAGAAGTTATCTATTGAAATATAACTATCATTTAAGGGTAAAAGCATGAATAACGAATCTCAAACAGATGATGAAATCCTGGTCGATATAGATGAAATTGATAACCTTGAACTTGAATACGGGATCTCTGCTGCCCCATCTCGTAAACTCAAGGCGTTGAAAGGCAAGCTAAATGCGGAAGGCGCGATTAAAGATAAAACCTCTGGGGTATCTCAAAGAAAAATCAACACAAAGCAAACCAATTAGATCGGTGGTGAAGTCTTGAAATGAAAAAAACCCAATGCGAAAAGCCAACATCTTACAATCTATTTAGCCAAAAACGATCCTGAAATGTTCGATTTTATTTATGCAGTCGTAAGACAACGTTAAACTGCTTAATGATATGATCAATAAAAATTAGGGCTGAATATGGATTTTAATACACTTGAATTAGATGGTAATAAATACCCTTTAGAGAAACCAATTGATTTCCTGCTTAATTGGGCTATGGAGGCATCGGCAGATGAGTTTAAGAGCAAAGAATCATTAGACAAAATAGCTAAAGTTATTAAGGCGGTTTGTCCTTCTGTCCCCAATGATTACTTCTACGGTTTAGATGCCCAATGCACTATCCCATTGATTGATAGTTACCTGATCATAGATTTTGTGGCTAAATTGATGGTATGCGTGATTGAGCGACGGATTCAGGTGATTGAATCTATCCCAGAAGATCAAAGAGCATCTCTGAAGATAGACGTTAAGGAGAAGGTTACTTTATTTCGTCAAGCTGTTGATAAAATCAGCAAGCAATTCTCGGATCTGCGGTTTAACCTGATATTAGGGGGAATCCAGGTTTCAACCAAAGAAGCCCCTGTATCCCCTTCTTTCCAAAATGAACCTAAAATCATGGCACTCAAGCAACAGGTGGAGGCGTTGAGTTCTGAGATTGCATCACTAGAAAAAGCCACAGTCTAGGTGTTTTTAGGTTATGAGACAAGAAAAAGCCGAGGAATAAACCCCCGGCTTTTGTCGGTTCATTCTCCAAATAAAGCATTTTCAATCTTCTGAAACCTTTCCTCGAATTGGGCTATTATTTGCGCGGCGATCGCGTCTGATTTATTGTCCGGGGCTGGATAAATTTGTTTCTCTATCTTCACTTCCCCATTGGTTAGGGCTTCGAGTCCACTGATTAAAATGTCTCGGATTGCCTTGCTTTGGTCGTATTCGATACTACCCCGTTTATTGGGTACTGCGGGGTATTTCTCTCGTCCATAGGTTTCAATAGCGTTTAAGAGGTCATCAGGACATCTGAAATTGATTAATTTGTTAGCTGCCATATTCTCACTCCGTTGTTTTACTGCATTATAGCAGCGTATAACGGAAAGTAAGACATATAAGTATAACAATCTATTTTCTGTTTTACCTATAAGTAAGATTGAAGTAAAACCCCTTTACATCTGTAAGACGTTTAGCTATACTGTTATACATAAGGGGTTAAGAAAACCTCAAAAACAACAGAGTCGGAAGGGTAACTTACCAGGGCTTCCCAACCAACTCTTACAATCCAAGTAAGGACTAAACCAATGGTAGCACGAGTTTTCACCAATATCGCACATTTTGAAATCCGGGTCAGTTGGATCGATAAAACAAGAGGTTATGTCAACGGGTTGCGTTTTACAATTGAGAATGAAGAAGTCACCTTTCCTGGCCATCCAACTTTCCACTCTTCACCCTCCAAAAAAGCTTCGAGCAATCTCTATCGCTCATTGATTATCGCAGTACGTCGGACACCGGAGTTTCAGGAATCTAAGCGCGAATCAAAATCGAATTTTATCAAGGTTATTAAGTTATCGGGTGAACGCTACGAAGTCCGAAACAGTTTAAACCTGAATAGCGTTTACGAAGTCGTTACGAACTCCTCATACACCTGCTCCTGTCCTGATCACACATTCCGTAAAGTCGAGTGCAAACACATCAAAGCGGTCAAACGAGATGTCAACAAACCCACGATGTCCTTGATGACTGTATACAACGGAAAAGCATTAAACCCACGACTAAGAGTTGTCTCGGATTTGACTGAATCCCAAATCACCACCGCCAAAGCTTCACTCGGTTGGCAATAAGTTAAACGTCTTACTTTTAAATAATCCCTATAAGTAAGACTAATGTAAAACAGGTTGACAAAGTAAAACAGAGCAGTTATATTGTTATACATGAGGGGAAGAGAAATCGATACAACTCAACCCCCTCAAAAACCAAAACACCACAGAGACAAAGGACTAAAACCATGTTATTTACTCAACACGTCAACAGTTTGACCGCTTCAGTTAACAGCATTCAAAACCAGATTGATGAATTAGAAGCCCAACTCAAAGGCTTACGCAACGACAAATCTAACCTCGAAGCAGAACTCCAAACAGTCTTGACCCTTGAAGGTGCAGCCGAGTCAGCAATCAGTCAATCTCAAAGTTTTGTTAACGCCGCCGATTCTATGGGACGGACTGACCTGATCGAAACCTTCTGGCAAGCTATGAACGCCATTCAAAAAGGAACGATCGCACAACTCCCAGAAGCAACACCCGAACCCACGCCGGAACCTGAACCCACTAACCCGATAGAACCCGATACTAACCCGGTACAAGCTGGCATTATCACGGTAGAAGCTACAGAAGCCACAGAACAGAAACCCGATACAGTACCCGATGCTAACCCGACACAACCGGACACTTTACCCGATACAGTACCGGACACTACCCCACAGAACGGAAAACAACCCCTATCAGTTGGTAGTGCAGTCTTTAACACCAAAGACGCAAGCATGGAAGAATTAAAAGCCTATGTCCGAAGCTTCTGGAACGATGACAAGATCAAACAGCACGGCTCTCTCACTCGACGCTCAACCTGGGTTCATGCAGCTAAACAAATTATGAACATCTCTGACTACACCCAATCTTAAACCTAATAATGAACCCCGATAGTTTTATCGGGGTTTCGGTTAAAATAAAAATATGACTAACAAAGAAGATTCCTCTTGATTTTATAATAGCAAATCAAGAGGCTTTGATATGGCAGGTTTTGATGGAGTAGAAATTACAATTTCAGCTAATGACAGCGCAACGGATGTTATTCAGTCTCTTGAGGATGCTATAGGCGAACTTGGGGGGAGTTTATTAGGGCTTCGGCAACCGCTTCAAATCTTTGAGCTATTTCAAGAATCCTTTGGGGGAATCACCGGGGCAATTGTAGAAACAACATCTACAATCGGTTTCTTTGGTCAGGGGATGTCAGCCCTTCAAGGGTTGGTTTCTAACGGCCCTTTTCAGCTATTAATTGGTCAGACTATTGAACTTCAAGATCAATTACTTTCCACCGCAGCCACGTTGGTTGGAACCTCAAAAATTATCAGCAATGGCTTTGAGATTAAGGACGCACAACAGGCTATTCTCTCCCTGAATCAACCGTTAAACGACCAAATTAGACAACTAAAGCAAGAATCCCTAGAGTTAGTCGGGGTGACTTCCAAGGAATTGGTTCCAGTCTTTCAGCAGGTAGCTTCCGGTATTACCCCGATTGGAGCTAGTTTGACCGATGCAAGGGGACTGACATTATCCTTTGCCGCAGCATTAGGAACCCTTCAAGTCCCTCTGTATCAAAGTCAACAGGAAATTCAATCTATATTCCAAGGGAACATTGATCAGAACTCCGTTTTAGCCAAGTCGTTAAGTATTAACAACGATATGGTTAACAAGTGGAAGGCTCAAGGGACTCTTGTTAGTGAATTAACTAAACGATTAGAGCCGTTTAGAGCAGGAAACAAATTGGCATCCCAGAGCTTTGCCGGGGTGACTTCTAATATTCAGGAAGTCTTTGATCTAATTGGGCAGAAAGCAGGGGAAAAACTTCTAGTTCCTTTGGTTCAGGGATTAACTGAAGTCTATGATTTTTTAAATGTTAATACTGAATTAATTGTTGCTGAAGCCGGAAAAGTCACTGATCAAATTCTCCGGGCTGGACTGGCTTTTCAGTCAATTCTTAAAACTATTTTTGGGGATGTAGCGACGGTCTTTAAAGACGTTCCTTTATTTCTGTTTACGTCACTAGCCAACGCATTGGAGGCATTGAATGAAGGATTTGCCTTTACGATGTCGGTATTGCGTCCAGCGTTAAATTTGTTCTCCGCTTTGTCGAGTGCGATCGCTCCTGTTGCCAGTGGTTTCCTAGTTATTGCCTTGCAAGCCAAAGCTTTGGTTTTTGGTGTCAAAGTTTTAACCTCTGCCTTTGGAGTCTTAGGGAATGTTTTGCTTCCTGGTGTGGGTCAATTATTGCCACTGGTAGCAGGGAACGCAGGAATTTTAGCCGCAGCGTTTACTAACTTAGGAGGGGCTTCTGTTTTTAGCGCAACGGGAGCAACACGGTTATTTGCTAACCTCCAACAGATACCCGGAGCCATGACTTTGATCACCGCTGCAACCGCAGCGTTAAGCAATGTTCTTAAAAGCATTAGAGTTGCTGTTGTCGCTTTTGCCGCGTTCAAGGTAATTGATGAATTTATCCTCAAAAACAAAGGACTAATGGAAGTCCTGGGGGGTGTATTTGGGGGATTGGGTGAGGTTGTCAATATCTTGATCGGGTCTTGGCAATCAGCTTTAATCACTTCTACTATTGTTGTCGGAGGTTTAGCGATCGCCTTTCGCGCTCAATTAATCCCTGCCGTCTTGTCGTTTGTCAAGATTCAATTGGCGGGAGTCGTGGGGAGTGCCACAACCGCCTTTACCGTCCTCTCTGGGGTCTTGGGTTCTCTGGGTTTGAGTGGGATGGCTGTAAGTGCCGGAAGTGCCGCGAGTTCTTTGGTAGGGTTGTCAACGGCTGCGAGTGCTGGAGCCTTAACAATTGGAGGATTAGCCACAGCCATGAAAGGACTGCTAATCTCTACGGCCACACTACTTGCCCCGTTAACGGCTGTTGCTGCGGTTGTTGGGGGAATTGGGTTAATCCTTTATAGTAAGGCGTTGGAAGACTCTACGGAGGCTACGGAGGTTTTAGCAGATAGAACCGAAGAATTTGGAGATCTAGCAATTGATTCTATTCAACAATTGTCGGCAGCCAGAAAGAAACAGCAGGAATCCGAGAAATTGGGGATTAGATTGACCGATGAAGAATATAAAAACAATCAAAAACTCCAAAATCAAGCCAAACTCAGGGTTGGATTAATAGAAGATCAGATATCTGCTCTCAAAGAACAGGAGAAAACCGTCAAAGGAGATGCCAATAAAGCCAATATTCAATCTCAGATTACTGAATTAGAAAAGTTAAAAACCTCATTAAATGAGTTCTCATCTGACATCAAAATCGAACCTAAAGATCTTCCCATACTAGGGTCAACACTAGAGCAATTAAAGAAAAAAGCCGATCAAGCAATGGAGGCAATTTTAAAGCCATCCGGTGATCAGGAAATCTTTAAATCCAAAGCTTCAGAAGTGATTGAGTTTAACATGGCTCTATTGGAGATGGGTCAAACAATTGATAAAGATGTAATTGCCAAACTTCGCCAATTAGCTAATGATACGAGATTAGATCAAGAAGTCCAACGCGAAGCTCAGGAGACTATTACAAAGGTTATTCAGTCCGAGAGTGAAGAACGTCTAGCTGTTATTGGTCGTCAAAAAGCCGAAGTTGAAGCCTTACAAAAAAATGGGGAGGTGGGAGCATTTGAGTCAGAAAAACAAATCACGGCACTAACCATTAAGGAGCTAGAAGAACGGAAATCGGCACAACAACAAATTCAGTCTGAACAACAATCCCTTGGGAATACAGAAGCAGCAGAGAAGGCAGGGGAGGAAATCAAGAAAATAGAGGCGGATATTACCAAAGCTGTTGCAGAGGAAAGATCTAAACGCAACGCCGAATTAATTAAAAACTTTGAGGAACAACAATCAATTATCGAGGGATATTTAGCTCAGGGATTAGGAACTGAGGAACGTTTTAACGCTCAGAAAACACAGTTGCAACTTAAGGGATTAGATGAACAAATTAGACAACAGCAAAACAAGTTAAGGAAGTTAGCAGGGGATGACAAGGAAGGTCGGGAAGCGATTAACGCCGAGATTGGAAAACTACAAGTTCAACGCCAGAAAATCATCAAGGAAGGCTATGATCAAGAGCTTTCTACCTTAGAGAAACAACTCCAAAAAACCGTTGATTTAGTCAAAGAAGCGGAATTAGAGCGTCAAATTGAACGTCAAAAAGCCTTTAATCAAGATGGGGGTGATCAGACATCTATAGAGGAAGAAAACACCAGAGAAAGCCTGAAAACAATTGAGGTTGAATATAATAAAACCATTGAAAAACTTAATAAGATGAAGGCACAATCGCCTTTATCCGATCCTCGATTAGAAGCCGACCGTCAAACTGAAATTAGAAAGTTAAGACAACAAGGATTACAACAAAGTTTAGAGTTTCTAAAGACTGAAAAAGCTGCATGGGACGCTCATACTGAGTTCTTGTTAGCTGAAATCACTCGTGAAAACAACGCTCGATTATTAGGTATTGAGAAACAGATTAACGGGGGAAAAGCCCTCCGAGAACTTTCTGATGCTCAATCTGCCTCTGACAAAGTTCGGGACTTGCAGACTCAACTAAGTAGAGAAAAGGACATCAATAATCAAGCATCCCTCCGACTTGAGATCGAGAAGGCATTAGGGTCTGAACGTGCAGCATGGAAACAATTGGGATTAGCTGAAGCGGAATTAGAGAATACTAAAGAACTTAACCAACTGAGTCGAGATTATTTAGCTGGTAAAATCTCCCAGAACGATATTGCACTCCAACAAGCTAAGGACAACCTTGAATTAATAGAATTAGAGGCAAAAGCCACGACTGATAAAAAGGGAATCGTAGAGACAGAAAAGAAACGACTTGAAGCTGTCAAAGCATTAAGAGAAGCCGAGAAAGCTAAACGGATGGCTGACTTGGAAGCGATTAACAATATTGAATTAATTGGTCTTAAAGGACTGTTGAACAAAGGTAAGATTTTAAGAGAGGAATATGATCTAAAAGTTGCTCAACAATCTATTAAAAAGATTGAGGAGCGGTTATCATTAGAAACCGATGTTAACGAACGAATTAAGATTCAACTTGAACTCACTGAAGCTCAGGGATCTTTGATTGATGCCAATGTCAAACTTTACGAAGCAAAACTAAATAAAGAAAGTCAACAATATGAGAACAGCATCAAACGACAAAATAAGGAGTTAGACAGTCAAACTAAGCGGTTAGAAGGGTTAACCAAAGCCTTCCAAATGCGCTCAGAACTCCAAGACGCACAAAAAGGTGTGTTTGATGCAGCGAGTAGCTTCTATCAAGGAGAATTAGATGCTTTAGTTCAAGGGGAACGATCTGAACGGAAAAAGAAACAATTGGCTGAATTAATAGCCGGAATTAAGTTAAAGTCAGCCCTTCAGCAAGCTCAGTTTGAAGAGCAATCCTTAATCATGCAGCAACAAATGAAAACCATCGAGCTTGAGCGTGAGGAAATTGCTAAACGTTCCGCCATTAATCAAGCTAAGTTAGATTCAAAACGGGCTGACGCTGCTTTGTCTGTTGCCCAACAAGACCCCAGGACAACGCCCGAACAATTGGAGGCTTTGCGATTAGAGGCTGAATTAGCGCGGGAGAATGTTGGATATCAGGAGCAAGATTTGAGACTATTGCAAAGGCAACAGGAAAATCAAGATGAGATATTCAAACTTCAACGTCAGGCATTGGATTTTAGAAATAAAGGCATGATTAGATCCGCTCAATTGGATGTGGCAAATAACACGGCTAACAGAGGGTTGAAACGACAACGATTACAGGAAATCAGAGAAGATGTTTTAAGTAATTTTGGAGTTGACAGTGTTTCTGATCTCACCAGTCGCTCATCAGCAACAGCTAATCAAGCCCTAAGAGAATCAGGCTTAAAAGGCAGTAACCGACTCCCTGGTGGTTTATCAACAGAAGAACAGATGCGAAGCCTTAGAGGGGATACTGGAAGCTTCTCCGGTGCTACGGGAACCGCAGGAAGTGAGATTTACAGGCTAACAGGCGGTTTGTCCGGTGGGGGTGGAGGATTACCTCAGTCCCGTGAACCCTTAATGCTTCCCGCAGCATTGACCCCAAGTATTACCCCGTCTATTTCTCAGGACTTATCACGTGCATTACAACAGACTGGAGTCGGGAAAACTTCTACAACAATCGCTCCTGTAATTAATATCCCAATTACCGTAAATGGCGATCAAAAAGTGGGAGAATCGATCAAGAAACAAGTTGAACCAAGGTTAGAAAATGTTATTCAACAAATGGTTACTTTGTCCCGTAGTTAGTGGGTTATTGATCGTCGGGTCGGTGAGTGCGATCGCTCAATATGGATG
>NZ_JBJUDF010000271.1:0-3856 GCF_046067725.1 Planktothrix sp. | reverse complement strand
TAACCATCCTTTTTGTGAATTGTTGTGCAGTATTTGTAACTAATTCCTTGAACAATTGTTTCTTTCAAAGTGATATTAAAACTACCACTAGAACGAACAGCAATTCGTCCAATATAGGTTCCGATTTTTTTACCTTTTGTGACAACAGCTTTAACGATATCCCCCGTTTGGAATCCTTTAATAAATTTAAAACGAGGAACATAACGAGACGGAAACCCGTATTTATCTGTTCGACACATTTGTCGAGAACCATGACCTGTTGCCTGAATTAATAAAGGTTTATTAGTTAAAACCTTTAAAGTTGTAATCTTGCCCACACAAGCTGCATCAAGCCAATGGGTTTTAGGTAGATTTAATCGGGTGCGGTTGAATTTAGTTAAACCACCGGAGCCAGTTGAAACAGATAAACCTGTTTCTTTCAATCTATTTAATAAAGCCCATCGGGTTAAATTAACCGCAGTAGCATCTTTTAAGGGACGTTTAGCTTGACTTAAAATCCGCTTAAGAACGTCAGGCTTTTTAGCGAGAAATGTCTCAATATTTAGAGTTCCTTTCTTTGTATTGCATTTCTCACAAGCCAAGCATAAATTACTGATTCGATTAGAACCACCTTTAGCTTTTGGGTGAATATGCTCTACTTGAAAAGGAACGTTTTCAACCCCACAGTAAGCACATTTCCTTTGCCATTTTTCCAGTAAGTATTGTCGAACTTCGTAACCCTGTAACAATCCTTGTTGATATTCAATTCCAGAGATTTCAGGATTTTCGAGTTGTTGTAAATCAAATTTTACTAACTCTTGAGAAATTGAACCAATGGGTACAAACTTAATTAATTTGTTCACCCAGGTTAGAGTTGTTTCAACTCGATGTTGCAAGGATGGGGCTAACCATCCTTCAGGACGTTTCCGGTTCAAAAACCGTGCCTGACGATAACGAGTTTTACGGTTTCTTCTAGAACGACGCAATGACCGACGAGATTCAAGACTCACTTTAATGGCTTGACCTCTATGGGTTAATTCTGCACCCCAAACCACTTTATTACCTTGAACTAAGGCAATTCCGGTGGTTTTAGAACCCGGATCTAACTTCAGTTCCACAGGTTCAGCTTGGGGATTTTCAACAGTTTTTTTGAGTATGATTGTCAACGGGTATCTTCTGAAAAGAACCGCTTTCTTTTGAGATAGAAGCTTCCTTGCCACTGATGGATGACAGGGACTTAAAGGTTGTTTATTGCTATCAATTACAAAGACGTAATCGGACATTTCTGCCTCTCCTATTTCTAGGGTAAAGTTAGCTTCGACAATGTTAGCGGTCGGTACTTTCTTAAAAGCACTGGCTTAACCCTTTAAACCTGTTTAACTTTTAAGTTTTAGAGCTACAGACTAGCTACGCATCTGTAGGTAAGAACTTTAACACTTACCGCTAACGTAGTACCTTTCGATACTTAGTCTGGTCAACTAAGGCTGTATTTCAAGCCCCCGTTACAATCGGTACTCCGATTTAACGGTGGGTTGTTGACTTACTCGCTACCAATTCCTTTAAAGTTTTACCCGCCGAAAAACTGGGTTTAACTGTTGCAGGGATTAACAAAGATTCCCCCGTCTTGGGATTCCGTCCTTCGCGCTCTTTTCGTTCCAAAGTTTTAAAAGTTCCGAACCCGACTAAAACTACATCCTCTCCCTTAGCTATCGTTTCCGTGATTACGTCGAGGGTAGCACCTAAAACGTCGTGAACCGTCTTTCTAGGCAAGCTTACACGGTCGGCGATCGCTTCAACTAATTCTTTTTTATTCACAATAAAATCTCCAATTGTTAATAGTATTATATAACAAAAACATTCTTATTCCAAGCAATAACTAACAACATTCCAAGGGGATTCAATCTCATTCCCCCACTTCTCTATACATGAATTAACGAAAACTTGATAATCTCCCCTAGAATTGAGCCAAAGTTTAGGGTATTTATCTTTCAATTCCTTAATCGTGAAAGTCTCCTCAGATACCGTCACCTCCCTATTGAGTGCTATTAACTTAATTATAGTAGAATTTTTCATAATAAAAAGGATTTTTTATTGGTCAGGATGGTGTTTAACACTTTTTTTAAACTTATTAATAACTGCAATAGCTTTTTTATACTCTAAATTCAACTTCTGATTTTTTTCTTGTAAATCAGCTATTTGATTATTGATACTTGAATTGCTTTGCTCTTGTAGTGTGGTTAACTTTTCCTTTAAGTTAATATTCTCAGCTTCGATTTTGCGAAGATTGTTTTCTCTGTATTCAATCTCCCTTTCAAGAGTCCTAATTTTCCCTTGAAGTTCCACAATTATTTTAGCGTTTTTAATATCAAAAATTCGATTAATAGCAATTCCGATTACGCTACTACCACTCAGTAAAATACCGGTGAACCCCAGGACAGTTTGGATGGTTTGGTCTGGAGGGGTTGTTGTTGTAGTAGTAGTAACCTGAAGAATGGTTAGCATATTAAGATTTATAGGTATACTTTATAGATAACACAATTCCCACAAGAGTTGAGAAAAAATTCCCGCAAATTAAAGCAGAAATATTCCCGTTTTGTTCAATTCCTATGGCTCCAAAAAAGCCAAGAACAAACAACACTGAAAATATATGGCAGATATTCAATAACAAATAGCAAGCTACCCAAACGGGAGAGCTAACATAATGATTTTTTTTCAACTTATAAACAAATACCCAACAAATCACACCACTAATTCCTACCCCCAACATTAAGGCGTTCAGGAAGTCTATGCTTTCGTTTACGAAATAAATGGAAGTTTTTGGCGGGGTAAATATCACCCCAAAAAACCCTAACAAAATCATCACCAAGAAATGATGATTAAAAAACAATGCTTGACCTAAATACTTAATCTTAAAAACTGGTTTGTTGTATCTCTCGTATTCAATCAACGTCGGGAAAGTCTTGCTTTTTTCTCTTTCTTTCCTTAAGTTTTTTGTTCCGTTCATAATAGTGCTCCCACACCAAAAACAACGATAGAAAACTGATAAAAACCTGAATAACTAAAGTCGAAACTTTGATATATCCAAATTTTTGATAGCCAAATTTGTTTAAACTATCAAATATCAGCATTACGCCACTGTTAATCAATAGCGTTGAACTCAAGTATTTATTTAATTTTCTGTCATCAAAAAATAAGAAAATGCCATTAACAATAGAAATTAGTCCGGCAAAAAATAGCAAGAGAATATAACCAGAATTGTCGATTGTTAATGGCATATTGTTAATTATTGTACTAACGGGTTGTTATCCATAGATTCAAGTGCGACTAATTCCGCGTCTAATTTTTCTTGATATTCCTTCTCAAAGGCATCAATAAAAATAGGGACAAATGCCTCGATAGCATCATGTAGCCCTGGATATTTAGCCAGTGGAATCTTGATAATCCCGCTTTTATTTGTTGGGATTATATGACCCGTTTCGTGGTCAATCATCACAATCACATAACAAGCTTCAATAAACTCTCGATTGACAATTCCAGTTTGAGGATTTGCAGTTTCAAACTGTTGTCTGTAAACAATTCGATGTTCTTGGTAAGCCATTTTTATGCTCCTATTAATCCATGCGCTGTTAAATCGTCAATCAATGCTTTTACCCTTTCAGCTAATTGCGGAAGGGTAACAGTTGCCGTTGAAAAAGCTGTGCGAGATGCTGTTCCCGTCGGGGCTACCCATCCAGTTCTGCGAGCCGAAACAACTTGATTACTGCCTACAGAAAAACCCGACGTGGATTGAACCCGTCCACTTAAATTTTCTATAGCTATTTTTTGCCAAGGACTCCACCCTGTTGGAAAATTTGTGTGACAAGATCTAATATAAGAA
>NZ_JBJUDF010000270.1:0-26007 GCF_046067725.1 Planktothrix sp. | reverse complement strand
ATGCTTCAGGATAATCGTTCAAAAGTTCAACAAGTTTTATTGCTAACCTTGGGTTTAAATCTAGTGGTTATGTTAATTAAAGTTGTCGTAGGAACAATCACAGGGTCTTTGAGTTTATTAGCGGATGCGTTGCATAGTGTTACTGATAGTGCCAATAATATTTTAGGGTTAGTTACGAATCATTTTGCATCTCCTGAACCCGATCGGGAACATCCTTACGGGCATCAAAAATTTGATGCGTTGGGAGCTTTGGGTGTGGCTATTTTTTTAGGAATTGCCTGTTTTGAAATTTTGAGTGGTGCAGTAGAACGGTTATTTAAGGAAGGTAAACCTGTAGAAGTTTCTCCGCAAGAATTATGGATTTTGTTAATTGTTTTAGGAATTAATATTTTTGTCGCTTATTATGAACGGGCAGCCGGTCAACGTTATGGTAGTGCTGTTTTAGTAGCAGATGCTAAACATACGATGAGTGATGTTTGGATTACGATTATGGTAATTGGAGGATTAATTGGGATTTGGCAAGGAGAGGTTTGGAATTTACCTCAATTGCAATATTTAGATGTGATTTTAGCCTTTCCAGTTGCTTTATTAGTCTTTAAAAGTGGTTGGACTGTATTAAAAGAAAATTTACCTTGGTTAGTGGATCAAATGGTGATTGATCCTGAAACAATTCGAGAGATTGTCATGTCTGTTCCTGGGGTGATTAACTGTCATAATATTGCTTCTCGTGGAATGATTGGGCGACAAGTTTTTATTGAAATGCACATGGTTGTTGAAGCGGGGGATGTGGAAACTGCCCATCGCATTACAGAAGCAGTGGAAATTGAATTGGAAAATCGTTTTAGTCCGGTTAGAATTTTAATTCATGTTGAACCGCCCCAATATCAATCGGAGCAAATTACCTATGAACCTCAATAGGTTTCTTGGTTGTGTTTCTATTAAATCGATCTTTGGGATTGCGTCGTCATCAACAAAGAACTTTCAAAAACTAATTTTTAGACAGTTCCAAAATCAATTCAAACAATTTCCTAAAATTTTCAGCAGTTGATACCGATGTGCAAGTTGAGTATTCATGATTATATTTCCCTGATTTAACGTTCTACTAATCTGGTATTTTAATATTCTTAAAAAGATAAAACCGTTGATTGAACTTCTTGCCAATGGATGCGATAAAGTTGTAGCGGTTCAGCTTTTCCTTTAACAATAACAGGGGGAATTTTTTCTAACGGAAGATTCCGATCTTTTAATTGATTAAAAGTAGATTGAGAAATTAAAATTTCGTTTTTTTGAGCAGCAGAACAAATCCGACTGGCAACATTCATTGTATCGCCAATATGGGTATATTGAATCAGTTTAGAAGAGCCAATATTTCCCGCCGCAACCTGTCCGGTATTCAATCCAATATGAATATAAATCGGTTCACCATAATGTTGTCTCCATTTCTCATTCATGCGATAAACTGACCATTGCATTTCAATCGCTGCCCGCACGGCTCGATCCACATCATCATGACGAGAATAAGGTGCTCCCCAAACGGCAACTAAGGCATCTCCAATATATTTTTCTAAGGTTCCTTCAAAGGGAAAAACAATTTCCTCCACCATAATTTTAAAATATTCATTAAGCATAGAAATTACTTGACGCGGCTGCATTCGAGAGGACATTTCTGTAAAGCGAGTAATATCAGAAAATAAAGCGGTTACTTCACTTTCTACAATACTTTCGACAATTCCTAAATTTTCTTCCCGTAATTTTCGACTTACGGCTGGTGGAAAAAATCGTTCAAATTTATTCCGCATCACCGCTTCTTCTTTCATTTTTTTATATAATTCTGCATTATCAATCGCGATCGCGGCTTGATTGGCTAAAGCCGTTAAAAATTCCACATCTTCAGGAGAATAAACATTAGACAATGATAAATTATCTACATATAAAACCCCGATCACAGTATCTCGTAGTTTTAAAGGAGCACACATTGAGGCGTGAATGGCTTGAAATAAAATTGATTCAGACCCTTCAAATCGTTCATCAGATTGGGCATCCGCCGTTAACAAGGCATTCCCCGTTTCTCGAACCGTATTGGTAATTTTTTTACTATAAAAATGTTCATCTGCCAAAGGTTCTTCACGAAATTTAACCGCTTTTTGCTCTAAATTATTGGTTTTGGGATTGACCAGCAAAATTGCTGCCCGATCTACATTCATAATTTGAAATAATAAATCTAAAATTTTATCGAGTAATTTTTTAAGTTCATGGGGAGAAGATAACTCTTTGCTGACTTCTAATAAAATTTTTAACTTATCAACAACCCTTAAATGGGCATCTTGTTGCCGAATATTTAAAACCGAACGTCCGGCTTGGGAAGGATCTAATAAATCTTGAATAATCGTATAACTTGCATCGGTTGCAAATTCTTGAATCACAGAGGTTTGAGAACTGTCAGCATTGGCTTTGTACGCAGGTGTAAGAGCAATATTCATAAACTTAAATACCACCCGACCACAGCGAATTAAATCCCCAGACTTGAGGGTTGAGTGTTCAATCATCACCTCATTAACAAAGGTATGATTACTACTATGCAAATCCGTAATTGTGATTTTTTCCTCACGGACATCAATGCAAGCATGACGACGAGACAGACTCACATCCGCCAAACAAATCGTGTTTTCCCGCCCCCGTCCGATGGTATTAGTACCGAACTGCAAGTTAAAGGTCATGGCGTTGGTTGTATCGGGGTTGTAAATAATATATGGCACTTTCCGGTTAACCTAATTCCTAATCAAAGCGTGACATTGACGGGATTGTGCGAATCAATAAAATTTTAGTTTGATTGATAGCAATTGAAATATAGGTGTTTGACATAAGAAAGCCTCAAACCCTATCACCCGGGTTTTTCCTCCTTCGTGTTCAGTGGTTCCTTTTTTCCCTGCTATAAAAGGCATCTTTAAGAAGGTCAAAGAAAAACAACAAAGCGAGCAACCGTTGATTCTTCGGGTTGGCGTTGCTGCTTCTTTAAATTTACCCCCAATTTACCCATTTATTTTAATTTACAGTGCTCCTTCTAAGGCAGCCCCTACGACTCGGTGATCTTCGTCTTTTTTTAAATCCTGTAATGCGGCTAGGGCTTGGGGATGATTAAATTGTCTCAATGCTAAAGCTACACGAGTTCGGGTTCGCCAAACCGGGGTTCTGACTAATTTTAAAAGCTGGTTTAAGGCGTCCATTTGTTTTTCTGTTCCCGCTAATACCCCTAACCCATCAATAGCCGCTTCTTGAGTCATTTGTTCCGGTGCACTCAACCCACACACACAGATGTCATACAACGCTTGGGGGTGGCGAAGGGTCATTAACGGTTCTAAAATGCTCCGTCGTACCAAGCTATTGAAATCTCGACCAAAACAGCGAACCAGATCAGGAATTGCTATCTCACCATATTGAAACAGGGAGTTCGCCGCTTCAGCACGAACATTAGCATCGGGATCATGATTCAAAAGTTCGACTAAGGCTTGGAAAGATTCAGGAGATTGTTGACGTCCAAGTCCCATGGCCACAAAAGACCGGATAATAAATTCTGGATCACTGAGTTTGCTGATTAATAGGGGAATTGCCACTTGACTCTCATAATCGTTGAGTTCCGTTAGTGCTCTGAGTCGCTCGTGAAAATCATGGCTATTCAGGCAGGTTTGGATTTGCGGGATTTTCATAAGAATCCTCCAGAAGCGTTAAAATTTAAAATCTGTGTTTTAAACAAAAGGGTCTTAATCGTGTTTAGGTAATTAGTGATGACCTATAAACCTATTTACTTTACTGCAAAATCTTAATTCCGCAAAACTATCTCCAGAAATAGGAGCCAACTTGTATATCCACTTAGGTGAACGTTAATTTTTGATTCCATTCAATATGTATTTAAAACTGTTATATTTACGTCAATTCCGTAACTATTTTGATCAAAAAGTTTGGTTTGAAGCTCCTAAAACTATTTTATTAGGTAATAATGCTCAAGGTAAATCCAATTTATTAGAAGCCGTTGAGTTACTTTCGACTCTGAAAAGTCATCGGGTCAGTCGGGATCGAGATTTAATTTTTGATGGTAAACCGACAGCACAAGTTACTGCGACCGTTGAACGAGATCTAGGAACATTGGATTTATCGGTTATACTCCGTTCCCAAGGGGGGCGAACTGTTGCTCTCAATGGTCAATCTTTGCGGCGTCATTTGGATTTTTTAAGTGTATTAAATGTGGTGCAGTTTTCAAGCTTAGATTTAGAATTAGTTCGAGGTAGCCCTGAATACCGACGCAATTGGTTAGATCGATTATTGGTACAATTAGAACCGATTTATGCTTATATTTTACAACAATATAATCAAGTTTTGCGTCAACGCAATGCTTTATTAAAATTCATTAAACAAAATCCAGAAGGGATAGACTCTCAAAAACAAGAAGAATTAGAACTTTGGAATGCTCAATTAGCTGTAGCTGGAACCCGGGTTCTCCGCCGACGAAATCGAGTATTAGAGCGTTTAGTTCCTCTCGCTAAAGCTTGCCATCAATCCATTAGTGGAAGGACAGAATTATTAGATATTATTTATCAACCTAATATTAATTTATCTTTATCAAATCAATGTTTATCAACGGCTTTACCAGAAACAATTCAACAAGCGTTTTTACAAAAAATAGCAACCCGGGCGATCGCCGAAAAACAACAAGGTATTTCTTTAGTTGGCCCCCATCGAGATGATGTGATGTTTACGATTAATCAAACCCTGGCTCGAAATTATGGTTCATCGGGTCAACAACGCACGTTAGTTTTAGCGTTAAAATTAGCAGAATTACAATTGATTGAAGAGGTGGTTAGAGAACCGCCTTTACTTTTATTAGATGATGTCTTAGCTGAATTAGATTTGCACCGACAAAATCAACTTTTAGAAGCCATTCAAGATCGGTTTCAAACCTTAATTACCAGTACCCATTTAGGAGCTTTTGATGCTCAATGGTTAAAACAAACTCAAATTCTCAGTGTAGAAGCAGGAGAAATCACCCCGGGGAACTCATGGTAAATCCTTCCCAAATTGCAAATTCAACGTATAATTAAAATATGATCCAGTAAACTGTGCCAATAAAAGGAATCAGATTTGATTGTTCAGCAACTCGTGAAAAGATTCCTGAAGAAAACAGCCAGCACTTCTACCTGAACGTTTGATCCCATCAAACCATTCCATGAGCAATTTTTTCTCTTTCTTCCATTCTCGATTAATCAGTCAAACCTTGAGAAGAATTCCGTTACGGTTTGTATTGATTTTTCCCTTTGTGATCCAAATTACTGCAACAGTATCGATCATCGGTTATCTCTCCTTTTTGAGTGGACAACGTGCCATTGAAAAAATCAGCCGTGAACTCATGGATGAAGTGACTTACCGTGTGGAAGATCATCTGCAACAACTCACAGAAACTGCAAAAACTATTACAAATCTGACTCTGGATTACTGGAAAGTTGAAAATATCGATTTGAAAAATCTCAGCCTCCTCGAACATCAGCTATTTTTAAATCTACAAAATTTTAAATCTATTAGTAGAATATCATGGGGGAATGAACAGCATAATTTTATATCCGTTACGCGTTCTAAAGGTCAGCGAATTTTGCGTTCTAGTCCTCAAGATTCATCACTAATTTATGATTATGCCATTGATCATACCGGAAAACCGATTAGACTGTTAAGAGCCTTTAAAAAACCTAGTGTTACCCTCCGTCCTTGGTATCAAGATGCTGTCAAAAAGCGAAAGACAAGCTGGGGTTCTTTTTATGCTGTTGAAAATCAAGAAGATTTTGGATTTAGTCTCAATACCCCGATTGATCATCCCATGACAGGAGAATTGTTAGGGGTTTTTTCTGTTGGAATTGTTTCCTTTGATTTGAGTAATTTTCTCAGTCATATTCGAGTGGGAAAATCAGGACAGGTGATTTTAATTGATCGCCAAGGAAATTTAGTAGCTCGTTCTTTTGGAAAAAATTATCAACAAGATGATCAAGGATTGAAAAAAATTAATCTTTTATCCAGCGAAGATTTATTATTAAATCAACTTGGAAAATTTTTAATTGAAAAATTTGGAAGTTTCCAAGAAGTTCAAACATTACAAAACGTTGATTTTACGATTCCCCCAACTCGGTTGGGAAGCTTATCAAATCATTATTTTTTACAAGTTTTCTTCTTAAAAGATCAATATGGTTTAGATTTACTCGCTATTGTCGTCATTCCTCAAAGTGATTTCATGGCTGAGGTTCATACTTATTTGAAAAAAACCTTTTTTGTGTGTTGTGGGATTTTTTTCTTATCTATTGGTGTAGGGATCTTAACCAGCCATTGGATTATTAAACCCATTTTAGTCGTTAATAAAGCGGCTAAACAGATTGCAGAAGGTGAAATTCAGCACCTCAGCGATTTTGGTAGACGTGATGAAATTGGGGAATTAGTTCAATCCTTTAAAGGAATGAATACTCAATTACAGAATGCTTTAGTTCAACTTAAATTAGAAATTCTTAAACACAGAAAAACTGAATCCAAATTACGCCAAGCTCAACAAATTTCAAAACTCAGTATTTGGGAATTTAATTACCAAACTCAAACTACCATTTGGTCTCCAGAAGTTTATCAAGTTTATGGTCTTGATTCTAGTCTTAAACCGCCTCAAGGGAATGAAATATTACAGTATATTTATCCTGATGATCGCTACATCTATCGTCAGGAAATTCTTGAACCTTTATGGGCAAAGAAATCCTTGGCGGCAGAATTACGAATTGTGCGTTGTGATGGTTCAATTTGCTATATAGAAATCCAGGGAGAACCAATTTTTGATCCACAACAAAAACAGGTGATTCGTCTATTAGGAACCCTCAGAGATGTTACAGACCGCAGACAAGTGGAAATCACTTTAAAAAATCAAGAACAATTACTGCGGAGTATTTATGAGGGAGTTGACGAACCTATTTTTGTGGTAGAAGTTGGAGACAATGGAGAGTTTTACTATGTGGGAACGAATCCCGCCCATGAGAAAGCAACCGGTTTTCCGCGTCAATTATTGTTAGGAAAAACTCCTCAAGAATTAAATCTTCCTTCCTGGGAAAAGATTGTTCAACATTACCAAGATTGTCTTGATGCGGGAACCTCTATTTCTTATGAAGAAGTCGTGGTTTTAAATGGTGTAGAAAGATTTTGGTATACCAGTCTTACCCCTTTAAAAGATTTAGAATCTAAAATTTATCGAATTGTAGGAACCACCTTAGATACCACTTATATTAAAAAAACTGAGCGATCACTACAAGTCGCGTTAGAACAAATTCAACAACATTTTGAAAATTCTCCTTTAGCGATTATAGAATGGGATGCTCAAGTAAAAATTAAACGCTGGTCAAAACAAGCCGAAAAGATATTTGGTTGGAAAGCCCATGAAGTGATCGGTTTATCGAATCATGATTTTTCGATGATTTATGAAGAAGACAAAGAAACCGTTGATCAAGGAATTCAGCAGATGATATCAGGTCAGGTTAGTACCTTGAAAATACAAAATCGAAATTATACAAAAACCGGAGAAATTCTAGTGTGTGAATGGTTTTTCTCTGGACTTTTTGATCAAGAAGGAAATTTAACCTCGACTTTATCTTTTGTTCAGGATGTTACCGCCCGTCAACACGCAGAAGAAGCATTACGTCAAAGTGAAGAACGATTTAGAAGTGCCTTTACCAATACTGCCATTGGAATGTTTATTATTTCAATAGAGTGTAAATTTTTACAAGTTAATGAGGCGATTTGTAAAATTTTAGGGTATTCCGAGGCTGAACTTTTAAAGTTAACCTTTGATCAAATTACGTTTTCAGAAGATTTTAAAAAAGATTTTAATTTTGTAGAAAAAACCTTAAAAGAAAAACGAAAAACCTATACTTTAGAACAACGATTAATTCATAAAAACGGGCATTTAGTTTCAGGATTACTGAGTGTTGGCTTAGTTCAAGATCGTCAAAATCAACCCCTTTATTTTGTTGTGCAATTTCAAGATATTACGCAACGAATCCAAGCCGAACAAGCTTTAAAAGAAAGTGAACAACGATTTGAACGAGCAATTAAAGGATCAAATGATGGTATTTGGGATTGGTTTGATGTCAATCAAGAAAGAATTTGGTATTCTCCTCGATTTTTTGAAATGATTGGTTATCAACCGAATGAATTTGAACCGACGTTAACCCGATTTAGAAATTTTATTCATCCTGATGATCGTCAAGGGGTTTTTCAAGATATCGAAAATCATCTGCGGTTTAATCTACCTTACTTAATCGAATATCGTTGGTTACATAAATTGGGCTATTATATTTGGGTACAAGTCAGAGGTGAAGCTTTTAGAGATGAACAAGGAAATCCAGTGAGTATGGCGGGTTCTTTGAGGGATATTACAGAACAAAAAAATGCCGAATTAGTGTTACGCCAAAGTGAAGCTAAATGGCGACATTTAATCGAAGCAAATATTATAGGAATTCTCTTTACTGATTTTGAAAGCAGAATTGTAGAAGCCAATGATGCCTTTTTGCAAATGTTAGGTTATAGCCGTGAGGAATTAGAAACCGGACAATTACACTTAGATGTAATTATCCCTGATTATCGCCAAGAAGTCTATCAGCAAAGGCTTAAACAAATTTTAACTGACAAAGTTTTACCGCTTCATGAAAATGAATACTTGCATAAAAATGGAACTAGAATTCCGGTTATTATCGGGATAACTTTATTAGAAGAAGTCCATCAAGTGGTCGCTTTTGTGTTAGATCTCACCCAACAAAAACAAACGGAATTTGAACTGCAAAAAGCTAAAGAACAAGCGGAAATGGCAAGTCGAGCCAAAAGTACATTTTTAACTAATATGAGCCATGAACTTCGGACTCCCTTAAACGCCATTTTAGGCTTTACCCAACTGATGGTTAGAGATAGCACCTTGGCATCCCATCATCGAGAAAAATTAAATATTGTGAACCGCAATGGAGAACATTTATTACAACTGATTAATGATATTTTATCGATTTCTAAAATTGAAGCGAATCGCATGACCCTGGAAGAGAAAATTTTTGATTTATATCAATTTGTGGAAGAGGTTAAAGATACCTTTGAACTTAGAGCAACCTCAAAAGGGTTACAATTAATGGTTGAGCGATCGCCCAATTTACCCCAATATTTACAAACCGATGAACGTAAATTGCGGCAAGTGCTGATTAACTTATTAGATAATGCGATTAAATTTACCGATCAAGGTTCGATCACCTTAAAAATTAAACCCTTAGACCTAATCCTGAACCCAGTTTCTAATCCCTCTGACTACAGGATTCAATTTCAAGTCCAAGACACAGGCGAAGGGATGACCCCAGAAGAATTAGAGACAATCTTTGATGCGTTTGTACAAACCAGTAGTGGCCAAAAATTTGAACAAGGAACAGGTTTAGGGTTGCCGATTAGTCGCCGTTTTGTAGAATTAATGGGGGGTGAAATCACCGTTAACAGTCAACTCGGAATCGGAAGTTGTTTTGAGTTTACAATCTGTGTTCAGCCGATTGATTCAGCAAACCTGACCTTTCCACAGCCTCGCTATCAGGTGATTGGCTTAGATCCCCAACAACCCCAATACCGAATTTTAATCGTCGAGGATTCACAAGCCAACGGCCAATGGTTAGCAAAATTGTTACGTTCTGTTGGGTTTGATGTGGAAGAAGCTGATCAGGGAGAAAAAGCTTTGAGTTTAGTCGAATCTTACAATCCTCATCTAATTTGGATGGATATGGGAATGTCAGGAATAAATGGTTATCAGGCGACTCAAGAAATTAGAGCGAAAAAGGCTCAGACCTTGTTAACGACTCCTCCTAATTTTGATCCGTTTCCCAAAATTATTGCGGTTTCTGCTAGTGTATTTGAAGAGGAACGCCAAAAAGCGATTATTGCAGGCTGTGATGATTTTGTGGGTAAACCTGTAACCGAAAATTTAATTTGGGAGATGCTCAAGAAACATTTAGGAGTAAAGTATAGAGTTGAAGGCTCCAAACTTCATAAAGCTGAACCTCATGAAATTCAGGATGCAGTTATTGTTCAAGCTTTAACAACTCTTCCCCCAGAATTATTGAATCAGCTTGCTATGGAAACTCAAATTGGGGATTCTGAAAAGCTCCTCAGTTTACTGGCACAAATTCCGACTTCTCAAACGTTTTTAATTAATACACTTACAGAATTAATCAATAACTTTGAGTTTGAATTAATTCTTCATTGGGTTCAACTGGCTTTGTCATGAAATCTAATTCTGCTTCTAACCCTATAGCTGATATTCTAATTGTTGATGATGTTCCTGATAACTTACGGGTTTTATCTCAAGTGTTAT
Organism: Planktothrix sp.; assembly: GCF_046067725.1. Classification (NCBI taxonomy): domain Bacteria; kingdom Bacillati; phylum Cyanobacteriota; class Cyanophyceae; order Oscillatoriales; family Microcoleaceae; genus Planktothrix; species Planktothrix sp. Next base: position 15,608 of record NZ_JBJUDF010000270.1, on the reverse strand, counting down.
TAGAACAAGGTTATCGAGTGCGTAAAGCTACCAATGGACAATTTGCATTAAATTCAGCCCACTTGATGCCCCCAGATTTAATTTTATTAGATGTCATGATGCCCGATTTAGATGGCTATCAAGCTTGTCGTTGTCTGAAAGCGGATGAACGGACACGGAATATTCCGATTATTTTTATTACCGCTAGAGATGATATTCAAAGTAAACTCATGGGCTTTGAAGTGGGGGGATTAGATTATATTACAAAACCCTTTGATGTCCAAGAAGTGGTGGTTCGGGTTGCGACTCAACTTAAAATTAGCCGATTACAAAAAGAATTACAATTACAAAAAAATCAGTTACAGGAAAAAAATCAACAACTTGAGCAGGAAATTAACGAACGCATTACGGCTCAAACTGAACTACAAATTTTAAATCAAGATTTAGAATCTAAAGTGGAACAACGGACTCAAGAACTTAAACAAAGAAATCAAGAATTACTTCATCTTCAAAAACAATTAGAACAGTCTTTAAAAAAAGAACAGTCATTAAGTGAAATGAAATCTCGTTTAATTACGACAATTTCTCATGAATTTCGCACGCCTTTAACGGTAATTATGACTTCTAATGAGTTAATTAAATATAAAATTGAAAAACAAAAGACTCAAAATTTAGAACGTCATTTAAACCAAGTTAATGAGAGTGTTAAACGAATTGAACAAATTTTAAATAGTGCCATTGTTTTGGCGGAAGCTGAATCTAATTTAATTCATTTTGAACCTCAATCTTTAAATTTAGATCTATTTATTAAAAGCTTAGTTGAAGATTGGCAAAACCCCCTGGAAGATCAATCCTATCAAATTGAATTATTGACTCAAGGAAATCATCCTGAAGCATTCCAAGCTGATCCCAACTTCCTGAAACAAATTTTCATTCATCTATTGACCAATGCGATTCGTTATTCTCCCAGTGGAGGAACTATTTATCTGAATATTAATTATCAACCCACTGAGGTTGTTTTCCAAATCCAAGATCAAGGAATTGGCATTCCTGAAGCTGAACTCGAACAAGTCTTTGATGCTTTTTATCGCGCGGCCAATGCTGACTCGATTTCAGGAACCCCTGGGGTCGGATTAGGATTAACGGTTGTCAAACGCTTGGTTGAATTTCATCAAGGCACCATTACCATTGAAAGTACCCTCAACCAAGGAACAACCGTGACTCTTTGCTTTCCCCTTCCTGAGAAGGAATCAAGCTCAGGAGAATTCTGAGCACTGCCGTTGACCCACAGAGCTTGGATTTACAACGAACTAGAATCCAAGCTTTTCGCTTCTTCTTCCGTTTGAGGTAAATGTAAACCGCATTCTTGTTTTAAACCTCGGAAACGGGTATCCCGTTCATTTTCATCCGTTGCCATTAACGGACGACTCGAATGCCAATCTCCAACGGTGGTATATCCCAAATCAAAATAGGGATGGTACGGTAAATTATATGTTGTTAAATATTGATAAATATCCCTAGAATTCCAAGATAAAATCGGGTGAACTTTGTATCGTCCTGATTGTTGAGTCACTTGACGTAAGGTTTTACGGTGATGGGTTTGATCTGCCCGTAACCCCGCTAACCAAGCCGTCGCCTTTAATTCTTTTAAGGCGCGTTGCATCGGTTCAACTTTGCGAATTTTATCATAATAATTTAAAGCATCAACGTCATTTTTTTCCCATAATCGACCGTGTAAAGCTTCCATTCGGGCTGGACTCATGGGAGACTGATAAACTTTTAAATTCAGGTTAAGACGTTCTGTTAATTGTTCAGCAAAAATATAAGTTTCAGTCGGTAAATAACCTGTATCCACCCAAATAATTGGAATATTAGGAACAACATTAGTAACCAAATGCAGCATCACAGCGGCTTGAATACCAAAGCTGGTACTCATCACCAAACCTTCCCCAAAGACGTCAGCCGCCCACTCAACTACCGTCGTTGCATCTGCATTCGCTAATTGTTGATTAACGGCATTCAAATCAATTCTAAGTGATGAATGGTCTGAGGGTTGATCCCGATGATCACGGTGCTGTTGGGGCTGAGTGTGATCGTCTGTAACGGGGGAAGATGTAGATTTGAGATTCCCGTTGACATTGGGATCAATCAGATTCAATTGTGGCATAGTTTTACTGGTTTCCCTTGTTATCGATATTAAGTGTAGACCATCAAGGGTCTTGGGCTTGGCTTAACATCGGACGTGAGTTCGTCGTTTTCGCGCCTACTCACCCCTTTCAACACCACTTAAGCTCACACCCACCCCGATAATTTCAGATGTTCTTGAGTTGTATAGCGAATTTTACCATAATCCAAATTGCAAATTCTATAGCACTATGTTCTAGGGAACAGGGAACAGCTTAACAGGGAACAGTAAGGTGTGAAAGGGTTTGCTGGATTTAGACCTGTCCTAACCATCGCGCGTAGCGCTATAGTGTTCAAGTTCTTTTGAATGTAACAAATTATTTCCGTTTTTGCTAAGTTTTGTGACTGTAATCGTCACAGATTTATTGTTATTAATTCGTATTCCTTTTGACTCCAACTCGACACCCTGCACCCTTCTTCTTCACCCTAAGCTATGCTGGTGTTGCTGATATATGCTCATGGTTGATATGACTAGCACCCTAAGTTCAGTTCCCTTTGTTGATTTAACTTTGATCCACGATCCCCTTAAACCAGAGATTCAAGCAGCGATCCAGGCTGTGATGGATCAAAGTGATTTTGTCTTAGGTCACGCTTTAACCGACTTTGAAATTGCCTTTGCCAACGCTTGTGGGGTTCAGTATGGGGTAGGGGTCGCCTGTGGAACAGATGCGATCGCACTCGGTTTACAAGCGTGTGGAATTCAACCGGGGGATGAAGTTTTAGTTCCAGCTAATACGTTTATTGCCACACTGATTGGAGTATTACACGCAGGAGCAACTCCCGTTTTAGTCGATTGTGATCCCCATACCGCTTTAATTGATCTCAATCAAGCCGACAAAGCCGTTACCAAAAAAACCAAAGCCATTATTCCAGTTCATCTTTATGGTCAAATGGTTTCTCCCCATCAACTGTTTGCCTTTGCTAAAGCTCATGATTTAATTATTTTTGAAGATGCGGCTCAAGCCCATTTAGCCGAACGAGAAAGTTATGGTGCAGGAAGTATTGGGTTAGCCGCTGCATTTAGTTTTTATCCGAGTAAGAATTTAGGAGCTTTTGGGGATGGCGGAATGGTGGTAACTCAAAATGAAACCGTTGCTGCCAATTTACGAAGTTTAAGAAACTATGGCGCACCGCAAAAATATGTTCATACCGAACGGGGAACCAATAGCCGTCTCGATACTTTACAAGCGGCGATTTTAAAAGTTAAATTACCCCATTTAGAACAGTGGAACCGCGAGCGCAATTTTGCAGCTGAAAAATATGATGCCTCTGTTTTATTAATGCGAGAAAAAGGAATTATTCCCATTGAAAATCAAAGTGCAGATGGTCATGTTTATCATCTCTATGTGATTCGGGTGACAGAAGACTGCGCCATAACTCGCGATCGCCTCAAAGACCAACTCAGCGAGCAAGGAATTCAAGTGGGAATTCATTACCCCATTCCCTGTCATTTGCAACCCGCTTATCAAAATTTAGGCTACAAAGAAGGAGACTTCCCCCAAGCGGAAAAACTAAGTCAACAAATTCTATCTTTACCGATGTATCCAGGGTTAACAACCCACCAAATTAATCAGGTTATTAGCGCGATTCAGTCAACTATTAATTAGCATTCAATTCTTAACAATTATGCAAGTTAACCGTAAAATTCCCATTGCCATTGAACAATATTTAATGCCTGGAATTGTTGTTGTATTGATGGTGTTGTTATATGCTCCCCTTTTAATTCATTGGTACGACGGCTGGCTCAATAAAAATATTGGGATTGAGCATGAATATTTTAGTCATGGTTTAATTGGTTTACCTTTTGCGGCTTATATTGTTTGGACGAAACGACAGGAATGGCAAGATTTACCTAATACAAGCCATCCATTCGGAATTGGATTAGTTGTCATTGCTAGTATTTTTTATTCGAGTGGATTAGGGGATTTAGTGAATCTTTCCTTTCCGTTAATGTTAACGGGAATTTGTATTAATTTTAAAGGAATTCCAGGGGTTAAATTAATGGGGATCGCTTTAGTTTTTGTTTTCTTAGCAACTCCTCATTATTTACCCTATTTAATTGAACCTTTAGCCTTACCCTTGCAAACCTTTATTGCCCACGTTGCTGGATTTGTTCTGACTCAGCTTAATTTAGAGGTAACGGTAGAAAAAATTTATCTGTTTGTGAATGGTCAGATTGTAGAAGTAGCCCCCCACTGTGCCGGATTAAAAATGTTATTTACAAGTTTGTATGTGGGATTAATGTTACTGTATTGGACAGGACTTTTAGCTTCAAGAACCCTCAGTATTTTGTTCTTAGTGAGTGCAGCTTTTATTAGCATTTTTGCTAATATCATGAGGAATACACTATTAACACTGTTTCATGGAACAGGACAAGATGGGTTATTTGCATGGCTTCATGAAGGATGGGGTGGAGATTTATATTCCGCCTGTATGCTAGGTTTATTAGTTGTCTTAATTAATGGATTACAACATTATGCCACGATTGATTCCGAATCGTAATGATTGTGGGTGAACAGTTGGCTTGTCTCTTCTACCCATTCCCAATTTCTGATTCCCTATTCCCTGTTCCCTAATTACAAATATGATTTTATCGCTGAAACTGCGACAGAAACAATCTCAAATTATTATTGTCATTTTAATGACGGTGTTGTTAATAGGTGTTGCCCTTCCCGGCTATATTAGCCAAAAACTGGTTTGGAGGGATATGCCTCAACTCAAAACACTCCCCCAATTGCAAACGGTTAGAAAAGAAGGTTTAAGCCTTTCAGGATGGCAAACGGTTAAGATTCAATCGATCAAAATTGGAAATCAAGAGTGGTTAAAACAAGAAGTAAAACAGGACAAAAAAAACGCAATTGTGCTGTTATTTCCCCAAAATTATTATAAAGATCAACCTCAAGTTGAATGGATGGATCTGAATGGATTTTTAGGTTGGAAAACCGATGAGGAGCAACAAAATCGCTTCTCGGTCAAATCTACATCAAAGGATTTAGATCCGGTTGAAGTCCAAGTTAAATTTTTTAAAGCTTGGACAACGACCCAAACCTATGCGGTGGCTCAATGGTACGCTTGGCCAAATGGTGGACATCCAGCACCGAGTCATTGGTTTTGGGCGGATCGTTTTGCTCAATTCAGTCGAAATCGTGCTCCTTGGGTCGCTGTTGCTCTTTTGATTCCGATTAAACCTTTAGGGAATATCCAAGAAGTTTGGCCTGTGGCGGCTTCCCTAGGTGAAAGTGTGCAAGCATCTTTAATGGCAGAAGCGTTAGTTGCCACCCTTCCTGAATGGCTAAATTAGAACGGTCGGATGGGTCATCTACACACAACTTCAACAACCGACCCCTTCAATCGGGGGAAATTATGAATCAGCGTTACCACAAAACAGGAGTTTCTCTCTTTCTCACCAGTCTGTACTCAACGAGTTGGATTGTTTCTTTTACCGCGTTATTATGGGGATGGACACCTCAACAACGGGTTTTAGCTCAAACCGCCACCGTTCCCGAAAAATGTGTAATTCCCCCGGAAGTTGCGAGTCAACAATATCCAGGGGCACAACTGCAACCGCCTCGGTTTCCGCAACCAACCTGGCCACAACTCATACAACTCTTTGAACGCTCTGGGAATCCCGTTTTAGATCGTTCTGGAGCAATTCCTCCCCCCATTGATAATCGTTATTTCAAACGGTTGAGTCAAAATCGCGGGACGAATTATCGTTTAGGGCCAGGGGATCAATTGTATATTGATGTCTTTATTAATGGTCAGCGTTCTAATGATTTAAGTGTTCCCACCTCCACTGTTACCCCCGATGGCGCAATTTTACTACCCTTAATCGGAGCCATTCGCGTTCAGGATTTAACGCTCGAACAGGTACAGTCTATTATTGCCAATCGTTTAAATCCTTATGTTAGAAATCCCCAAGTTAACCTCTCTTTATTAACCCAACGTCCTGTACGGGTAACGATTACCGGAGAAGTCGCCCGACCGGGGTTTTATCCCTTAGCCAGTCCTGAAATTCCAATTGCGTTAACAACAGCCCAAGGAACCACTACAGCCGCCGATTTACGACGGGTGCAAATTCGGCGCACCTTAGCTAATAATCAAGTGGTGGAAACCGAAGTGGATTTGTTAACTCCATTATTATTGGGGGTCAGACCTGCCGATGTGTTGTTAGAAGATGGAGATGTGATTGTAATTCCGTCTCAGGAGGTTCGTAGTTATCAAGGGCCAACCCGAAATATTTTAGAAACCTATAGTTTAGCCGCAGCACCGACGGCGGTGAATATTACCATTGTGGGAGATGTCACCCGACCTGGATTTTATCAACTTCCCCCCGGAGGCGGACAATTAACAACGGCGATTCAAGCGTCAGGAGGAGCTAGAATTACCTCGGATTTACGGTCGGTTTTGATTTGTCGAATTACTGTTGAGGGGCGATTAGTTGAGGATATTGTGGATTTGTATACCCCGATTAAGGAAGCAACGGCTTTACCGAATGTTTCCTTACAAAATGGAGATGCAATTATTATTCCCAAACTGCAACCGGATGAACAGGAAGATTATGATCAACGGTTGATTGCAACATCCAGTTTGGCGAGTCCTCAAATTACGGTGAGAATTTTGAGTTATCCCATTAATGCGGTGGGTGCGGTGGTATTACCCAATGGAAGTAGTTTTATTGATGCCTTAAACTCGGTGCCATTAAATTTAGCAGATATGACGGAAATTGCTTTAATTCGTTATGATCCAATTACCGGAAAACCCACAAGACAGATTTTAAATGGTAAAAATGTATTAGCGGGTGATGCAACCGATAATATTTTGCTACAAGACAATGATGTGTTGGTTGTCAATCGCAATTTAGTTGCCCAGATTAGTTATGTGTTAAATACTTTTACTCAACCTTTCCGCGATATTCTTGGATTTCTCCTATTTTTCCAACAATTACAAGCCGGGGTTGAAAGTTTATTTACTCCGACGGGTTCGGGAAGTAGTGGTAATCAAAGATAAATGATCAAGATTCCCAATTCGTAATTCGTAATTCGTAATTCCCAATTCGTAATTCGTAATTCGTAATTCGTAATTCACTGTTCCCTGCTCAATTATGACTTTACCCATTGTTAAACGATATTTAATTGCTTTTGACCAATATAAATTAGCGGGTTTTGCGACGTTTATCGTCGCATTAGGTGCATCAGGAGCCGCTGCAATGTTGATGGAACCTCCAGAGACTCCGCCTTTTAAAGCAACGGGTTTGATGACGGGTCAAAGTAGTCCAGTAATTTTTTCTCAAACGGGTGAAATTATTCAGCAACAAGGACAACAACTTTCCCAAGAAATGTTACTTCCTATCAGTATTCTTGAACCTCTTGTTAAAGAATTTAATCTGACACCGAATGATTTGAAAAAAAAATTAGCCGTTAAGGTAGAACCTGGCGTTCCGGGGGGTAAAGATGCTCCAGGGACTCCGATGAAAATTACGGTTTCTTTTCAAGATCCTAACCGAGAACGATCCGTCAGCTTTGTTAATATCCTGATGAAAAAAATGGAGGAACAAAGTCGGGTGATTAATACTCAGCAATTGAATAGTATTATTGAGGCGATTCAAGAACGCTTAAAACCCGCCGAAGCCGAACTAAGAAAGGCAGAAAAAGAGTTAGAAAATTATGATAAACAAGAAGGAGCAACGATTTTAAGTTTAGAAAGTGGTTCTTTACCCACAGCTATTTTAGCCAATGAACAACAGCAAAAAGATCTGAATTTACAGTTAGAAGCTTTGAATGCTCAAATTGCGAGTTTAGAATCTCAATTAGGTTTAAATGTTGATCAAGCTTTTGTTTCCCAAGCGTTAGCGGCTGATCCAATTATTGCTCAATTACGGGTGCAATTGTATGAAATTGAATCGCAATTAGCGGTTTTACGCAAGGATTATCGAGATCAACATCCCGTAGTGGCAGAGTTAGTCAAACGTCAACAAGCGGCTGAACAACAATTACAAGAACGGGCTTCTGAAGTGTTAGGAGGAGATGGAATTGCAGCCCCTCTAGTCAGCGTGGATCAAATTCGAGTGGATTCCTCTCTTGACCCCACTCGTCAACAGTTAGCTCAAAATTTAATTGGGTTGAGAACTCAAAAGGAAAGTTTAGAACAACAATTAAAAGCCTCAAAAAAAACCGGAGAAGATTTAAAGCGGAATTACGCCACCATTCCGAATAAACAAATGGAAAAACAACGCCTAGAACAGCAGGTGGCTTATAAAAAAGCATTATATGATCAAATGCAGGCGAAATTAGTAGATGCTCAAGCCGCCGAAGCGGAAACAACCAGTAGTTTAGCGATCGCAAAAGAAGCAGAAGCTCCTGATGTAGAAACCCCGAAAGCAATGAGTATGGTTTTAATTTTGGCGATGGGAGGATTAGGTGGGGTTTTAGGGGGTGCAGTAATTATTTTTGTGTTAGGAATGCTCAGTGGGAAATTCTACACCTGGGAAGAAATTCAGGGGGCATTTAAAGAACGAGAAGTCCCCCTTTTGGGTGTGGTTCCAACGGTGTTTTTATTCTCAGGAGAAGAGCATTTACCGTTATTATTAAAACCCCATTCGGCTTATTTGGAATTTTATGAAAAAATCCGCAGTAATTTACAACGTTCAGGAAAGAAACCCCCTAAAATTATTTTAATCACCAGTGTTGGAGATACTGAAGGAAAAACATTAACCGCTTATAATTTAGCGATCGCAGCCGCCCGTAGTGGGAAACGTACCTTATTAATTGAAGCTGATTTCCGATCAAGTTCTGAAGTTGAATCTTTAAGATTAGCGGTTGATCCGCAAAGTTTTATTGAACCGTTGCAATATTATGGCGATTTATATGGGTGTATTCGTTTAGTTCCTGATGTGAATAATTTGTATGTAATCCCCGCTCCTGGGCCAGTACGTCATCCCGCAACCTTGTTAGAATCAAGCGAATTACGGCGTCTTTTAGAGGAAGTTCGTTATCGATTTGATTTTGTGGTGATTGATAGTCCTTGTTTTCATGGTAATAATGATGTTTTAACTTTAGAACCTTATACCGATGGAATGGTAATAGTTGCTCGTCCGATTTATACCGCATCAGGGCTCTTAGGAGAAACAACGGATAAATTAATGGATACTGAAGATGAAGATCCGAAAAAATATCGTCCGCGACTTTTGGGAGCCATTGTTAATGGGGCAGATATTTATGTTGATGACGTTGAAGAAGATAGTTTAGAACATCAAGAAACAATTCGTTCTCAACCTCGTCCCCAACCCGCACTCAAACCTAAAACCCCGCACTCCCAAAAACGATTACCCGCTAAGGTTCGGAAATAATATAGAGGAATAATTATGCCTTGGTTTGCCAAAATTGAAACGGGAATTGTAGAAAAAGCCGTGTTTGATCAATTTGTTCCGGCCCATATTACCTACGTTCAAGAATTAATCGCTAAAGGTCATCAAGCTCGGAGTGGTTATTGGGCCAAACGAGGCGGCGGGATGTTGATTTTTCAAGCAGAGTCCTGGGCGGAAGCGGAAAAAATTGTAGCCGAAGACCCTTTGATTCAGAATGGCTGTGTCACTTACGAACTTTATCAATGGTGTTTGGTTGCAGAATAAAAAAATGTGTTATAGTAGTAAATGACCTGGACTTATGCGATTGGAACGCCCAAACCTTGTCAGAACCGGAAGGTGGCAGCAATACGGGATGCTTCTGATAGGCGTAAACTCCGGGTCACTTTTTTTAAACGGATTGCACGAATTAAATAAACACAGATTTTAGAAAAAGTTGATTTTGATTAGCAACCGTTAATTTTTTCAGGAAGTTGGAGTCATTATGCCGGGTTTCGGAGATCTTTTCCAAAAAGCCGTTTACTTGGGAGTGGGGTTAGCTTCTTATGCGGGAGAAAAAGCCAGTAAAACCCTCGCAGAATTACGCACGGATGCTCAAAAATTAGCCGATGAGCTTGTGAAACGGGGTGAAATGACCACCGAGGAAGCTCGCCGTTTTGTGGAAGAAACGATTCAGGACATTCAAAAACCAGGAAGTGTTCCTCCTGTTTCACCGCCTAAATCAGAACCCCGCCGCATTGAAATTTTAGAGGATGAGGAACCCACTCAAACCGATGAGGGTGTGGAAACGTTAAGACAAAAAGTACAGGATTTACAAGAGGAATTGCGACGTTTACAGCAATAGCTCAGGAATAATCAAAGTCAACGCTTCAAAAAAATTCACAATTAATCGTTGATTTTTTCGCGCTATACTAGAATATTAGTATAGCTATTTTTGGCTATATTTTATAAAATTTATTGAGAAAATTGGTTAATCAGTCCCATGGAAGAGTGGTCAAAAAGTATTGTAGAAGCAATAGAAACTGTGGTTTCGGACATGGATAAATTTTTTACAGACGTGACTGAAGAATTTAATGAAATGTTGGGCGAGCTCACCAAGATTTCGGAAGAAATTACCGATGAGGTACAAAATAAAATTCTTCCTGAATTAGATGAATGTATCAATGAGTTCTTTGAACCGATTATTGATATTTATTTAGATCTCGATATTGAGAGTGAGGGAGAACATTTTGATCCCTTTGTTACATACGTTCAACCGACAGAAACAGAACAACCCGCTTGTCGAGGATGTAAACATTATCACGGACAGGTTTATGGCGGAAATTTATTAGTTTGTGGGATGCACCCGATGGGGGCTGAAGCCGAAACTTGTCCTGATTGGGAAGGGGAATAGACAATTACGAATTACGAATTACGAATTGGCAATCAGCAAGGGTCATTAATTTTTTCCAGGTTCTATTCAGGACAATAATTACTTTAGTTTAAAATCTTAGATATTAGTTAATAGATTAACGGTTAATTATTAACTCTTACACTGATAACTGATAACTGTATATAAGATGGGTAATCGCTTATCTGTTCCTCAAATTCCGCCATCGTTGCATCTACGTTCTTATCAAAAGCAGGCGGTTCATAATTGGTTTGCTAATCGGGGGCGGGGAACGTTAAAAATGGCAACGGGAAGCGGTAAAACGATTACGGCTTTAGCGATCGCTACAGAATTATATCAAAAAATTGGTTTAGAAGCATTAATTATTATTTGTCCCTATCGGCATTTAGTGACCCAATGGGCAAAAGAAGCTGAAAAATTTAATTTAAACCCAATTTTAGCCTTTGAAAGTGTGCGTTATTGGCAACGGCAATTATCAACAGAATTATATCAATTAAGAGCCGGATATCAACCGTTTTTAACCGTTATTACCACTAATTCTACCTTAATTTCTGAAGGATTTCAATCTCAACTGCGTTATTTTCCTGAAAAAACCTTAATTGTAGGAGATGAAGCTCATAATTTAGGAAGTCCCCGCTTAGAGGAAAGTTTACCGCGCAATATTGGCTTAAGATTAGCGCTTTCTGCTACTCCTGAACGACATTTTGATGAAAGTGGAACCGATGCTATTTTAAATTATTTTGGGTCGGTTTTACAACCGGAATTAACCTTAGCAGAAGCGATTAATCAAGGAGCATTAGTTCGGTATTTATATTATCCGGTTTTAGTGGAATTAACCGAAGCAGAAAGCCGAGCATATCATCGGTTAACCACTCGCATTGGTTGGGCGTTAATGGATGATAAAGATTGGGAAAATAACGAAACAATTACCGCTTTATTAATTCAACGGTCTCGGTTAATTGCTTCAGCAACGAATAAATTAGATGCTCTGCGAGAGTTAATGAAAAATCGGTTACAGACAACCCATACATTATTTTATTGTGGGGATGGAAGTGTAGAAACCTTAGAAGATTATTCCCCACGACAATTAGAAGCAACCGTTGAATTATTAGGGTCAGAATTGGGTTATCGGGTGAATACTTATACCGCCGAAACTCCTTTAAATGAAAGGGAAAAATTACGTCAACAATTTGAACGCGGGGAATTACAAGGGTTAGTTGCCATTCGGTGTTTAGATGAAGGAGTAGATATTCCCGCGATTCAAAATGCTGTTATTTTAGCCAGTAGTTGTAATCCTCGACAATTTATTCAGCGACGAGGAAGAATTTTAAGACCCCATCCAGGGAAAGAAAGAGCAACATTATTTGATATGATTGTGTTACCGCCTGATTTAGATCGAAATACCTTAGAAGTTGAACGGAATTTATTAAGAAAAGAGTTAAAACGGTTTTTAGAATTTGCGAATTTAGCCGATAATGCAGGGGAAGCAAGATTAAAATTACTTCAGTTACAAAAGCGATATGGTTTATTAGATTTATAAGACTTTTAAAGCTTCTCCCTATTTCCAAATTTAAGAAATTATTGTAGGATTAAGAAGAGCGTGGGTTAAACTGATGATTAACCTCACAACCCCAATCATAGGCATTAGTCCTAGACAGCAATTAAAATGTTTAAATATTCTGAAAGTCTTATTACCGCCATTACTAATGTTTTCTCCGAGAAAAAATTAATCTATGGGGATAATATTAACCCTAAAGAAGCTCAAGACCCCATTACTAATGCTTCCCCAGAAGTTCGAGAAATTATTGAACGAGTTTTACAAGCTGAACGGGATAAACTCTATATGAAAAATCCTCGTAATATTAATGATGATATTCTTAAAATTATTAAGGATGTGGTGAAATGAAATTAATTTCAATTCAACTGTGTAATTTTAGGCAATTCTATGGAAAAACACCTGAAATTATTTTAGCATCAGGTCATAGAAATACCACAGTAATTCATGGCAATAATGGGGCGGGAAAAACCACATTAATGAATGGGTTTACTTGGGTTCTTTATGAAAAGTTTAGTGCGGCTTTTGCCATTTCTGAACATTTAGTCAATAAACGCGCTTTAAATGAAGCGGAACCCGGAAAAGCGGTGGGATGTTGGGTGGAATTAATCTTTGAACATGATCATAAACGATATTCAGTTAAACGGATTTGTCGAGCTTATAAAAATGGGATGGAAATAGAACATGGTCGCAGTGAATTATCAATGCAAGTGGCGGGAGATGATGGACGCTGGACGATACCGCCTCACCCTCCTGAAGAAATTATTAATCGAATTTTACCGTTAAGTTTACATCAATATTTCTTTTTTGATGGAGAGAGAATTGAGCAGATTGTTCGAGATGAACGCAAAATTGAGATTGCTGAAGCAACGAAAGAATTATTAGGGGTAGAAGTTTTAAATCGAGCGATTAAACATTTAGGAGAAGCTAAAAAATCCTTAGAAATTGATTTAGGAATGATTGGAAATCCTGAAACTAAAAAGTATTTACAAGATAAAAAGACAGCCGAACAGGAAATGGAACGATTGTTGCACAGACAAACTGAAATTACTCAAGAATTAGATAATCATAAACAGGTAAAATTAACTTTGAGTGAACGGTTAAGGGAGTTAAGCGGTGCGGCGGAATTACAACAATTGCGGGATGAATTAGACCGAAAAAAACAATTACTGCGAGAACAACTGCGTCAAGCTCATATTGCGATTAATCGAGGAATTTCAACCAAAGGCTATACAATTTTAATTCCTGAATTAACAGCAGAATTTAGAACCTTATTCTCCCAAATGCAAGAAAGGGGAGAGTTAAATACGGGAATTACAAAGCAGTTTTTGCAGAGTTTATTAGAGGAAAAAAAGTGTATTTGTGGGGCTGAATTAATCCCTGGTAATAGCGGATGTGAACAGGTTGAACAATGGTTAAATCAAGCGGGAACGGCGGATATTGATGAAACAGCGATTCGTTTAAGCACCCAAGTGGATGAGTTAGAAAAACAAGCTAGTGAATTTTGGGAGGAAATTAACCGTCAACAATTGAATATTCAAACTTATCGAGAAGAATTACAACGAATAGAAAATGAATTGGATAGTATTACAAATAAACTGAGAAAATTTCCTGATGAGAGTATTCAAGATTTACAAAAGCGGTTAGATGAAATTGAACTAAAAATGGGAGAATTAAATCGAGAAACAGGTTCAAATCAGCAACAAATTGAAAATTTTAAAACCAGTATTGAAAGTTTATCTCGACAGATTGATAAACAGCAAATGAATGAAATGAAACAAGTCTTAGTCCAACGCAGAATTGCTGCAACTCAGGATGCGATTGTGCGGTTAATGGAAGTGAAAGACCGTTTAGACCAACAATTTCGCTGTCAGTTAGAACATCGGGTACAAAAACTTTTTAGCCAAATTTCTTTTACTCCTTATTTACCGAAATTAACAGAAAAATATGAATTAAAATTAGTGGAAACTACCGCCGGAGAGGAAGCGGAAGTGGCGGCTTCAACAGGAGAAAATCAGATTTTAAGTTTATCGTTTATTGGGGGAATTATTGAGGGAGTCAGAGAATGGAGTCAAAAAAATACTTTAATGGGCCCCGATAGTAGTACCTTTCCGATTGTTATGGACTCGCCTTTTGGTAGTTTAGACGAGATTTATCGGCGACAAATTGCGAATATTATTCCACAATTAGCGAATCAATTGATTGTTTTAGTGACAAAAACTCAATGGCGAGGAGAAGTGGCGGAAGAGATGGAAAAACGCATTGGACGCGAGTATATTTTATCCTACAATTCTCCAAAACTTGATTGTGAAGAAGATTGGATAGAATTAGGAGGAGTGCGTTATCCGTTAGTCCATCACAGTCCGAATGAGTTTGAATATACGGAAATTTTAGAAGTGGAATATGATTTTTAAATCCATTTTTTTGACTTCCTCTTCCCTATTTCCTACTAGGAATTACTGACCAAAACGACGGTCAATATCATCCGCAGCCGAACCTCCTCGATGGGAATTAATTCTTAAAGATTGACCATCTTTTGAAAGGTCATAAGTTAAGGGTTGAGTTGATTGAATTAAGCTTTCTCCTTCCTGAGCTAAAGTTGCGGGAGGATATTGATTCATTAACGCTCTAAGCTGGTCAATTCGCTTTGGAATAGCCGGGTGTGTTGTATCAAATTCCGCGCCAGGAGTGCGTCCTAAAACCTCCATTACTCGAATACATCCTTCTGCTTCAAAGCCAGCTTTAGCCATATATTGATAGCCAATTTCATCGGCTTCAAATTCTTGTTTTCGATTATTTTCAGCGAGTTTTTTTTCTAATTCTGCGGTTTTTTGTTCCACAATTTCTTGAACCCGTTGTTCGGCTTGAGCTAAACGTTGACGACTGGCATCTTGTAATGCTCTATTGCCAATATTTCCCGCCGTTCGACCCCAACCACCTAAAAAACCACCAATCGTTTGTAAAACAGCACCTCCAATTGAAGTTCCCGTTGCATCAGATTTAGCATCTTGAATTTCCGCTAAAACTTGTTCTTCAGCTTCTTTTTGAATGCGTTCTTTTAAAGCCATTGCTTCGGCTGGCCCTAACGCAATATGACGTTCAACATGATGGGCTATTTCATGACCAATAACACAAGC
>NZ_JBJUDF010000269.1:0-23539 GCF_046067725.1 Planktothrix sp. | reverse complement strand
TTAACCAAACCTTACCGCCTCTGCTTTCTCCATTCCATTGATACTCAATATCTATTCCTTCTGTTAGGTATTGATGGAAGGTTTCGTTATTATTGAGAAGGTCAGGAGTGCTCAGGGTTGTAATTTGTTGAAAGGCTTCTTCTCTAGCTTCTAACGGAATATCAGGGTTAAGCTTGGCGATCGCATTTTTCAGTCTATCTTTTAAGATAATATCACTAAAACTTTCCCGTTCTGGGTGTTGACCTTCCGGTTGGATATCATAACCATATCGATACTTGTAACCGAGGGTTTCAAGTAGTTCTAAATTGTAAAGTTCGATTTCGTCTTCCGTCGTGAATGCCATAATAACTCAGATAATAATAATTTAATTGTTATCGTGATTTTTGATAGTTTTAATCGGGTTTAAATTGCTACGGCTTCTGGTTCTAAGCGATAATGATCAAGAACCATTAACTGATGTTCGCTTAGGGTTTCTATGGCGTAAGCTCTCCCTGTATCATCGCTAAATTCAACCTCAAAAACGCCGGGTTCGTATTCCTCAACAATTGTGCCAACTTGTCCTCGATAGAGTCCTAATTCGGGTAAGTTTTCTAATAAAGCAATAATATCTAAAAGTTTCATGTTTAAACTTCGGCTAAAGAACGCACGGATAAAATTTCATCGGGTTTTAATGGGGTAACGCTTGATTGGGGAACAATAATAACATGAATGGATTCTCCAATGGCATTAAATACTTCTAAAATGTAGCCGTCTTCGCCGTTTTCAGGGTGGGGGACAATATCAATTAAGGTGGCAATATCTCCTTTTTTTAACTGATATTCTGGAAAGTCCCGATTAATAGAAATTCGCTGGTAAAGTTCAATCATTTTGTTTTTTCCTTTTTGGGATAGTTTCATTTTACCTCCTCTATTAGACTTTCTACTTCCTTAACCCTAATTTGACCACTCATTAATTTAGGTAATAAAGCGTCACGGGTTTTAGTTAAGGTTTGGATTTGGTTTTCATTATTTGCTTTCTTGTTAAACAAGCTCCTTGCTAATAAACTAAAATTATTAATTAAACTAATATTAGGAATGATTATTTCAACACTGTAAGCCATATCTCGATTAAGACCAGGGACGGCTGAATCAGAAATTAATCTTTCAAATTGTTGATTCTTTAGTATAAAATAATGGAAATATAAATCATTACAGCCTAATTTGTCAGTTACAAAAAATGTAGTATCAATTGGATAAAAATTATTTTCTAGCCAAATTACTTTACCAATAGTTCCTTTTCTACCAATAACAATACCTGGTGCTTTAACTAAATACTCATTATGTGTACCCACAACACCGCTAGAACCTACAACCAAATATTGACCATTCACTCTATTATCTGTTATTAATGATTTTCCATAATTTAATGTCATTATTTCTCCAATTGTGCCAACACGCCAACCTTCGGGAATATCCCCCAACTCAGAAGCAACCATCGCCCCACCGGATGATTTATAAGGTTTGCCCTCATCGTTGGGAAATTCAAAGTCAATAAACCAATGCTTAAACAGCGTTTGTGCGATTTTTTCTAGGGTTTCGTTTTGGCTGCGTAGGTTGTCTATTTTTTTATCAAGGGTTGAGAATAAGTTAACAATTTTTTCCTGTACATTAACGGGTGGATAATTAAAATTAAAGCTTAGTAAGCTTTCTATTTGCATATTAGGTTGTGTAGATGTCCCATAAGCAATTGAGTTAATATGACCTTTAAAGTTATAAGTTTGAAATAAATAGTAGATATATTTAGGAATAAATTTTTCTTTATTAATATTTAATCTGATTAATCCATTATTAAAAACAGCTTTTAAGTCTTGTTCAATATAAATATTGACACCAATAGTGTTACCTGTTCTAGCAATTAAAATATCTCCTTGTTTTAAATAAAATCTTTTATAGTTATCTTGAGTTATTTCACAAAATCCCCATTTTTTTAAATCATGAGAATTAGAAACATCTTGAATTCTTAGGCATCTAATCCCTGAATCATAATTAACAATAGGTGCTTTTTGTATTGCATCAGCACCAGTATTTGCTTTTAGTACAGCTTCTCTTAATGTTGTCTCTTTCCACTCACTCATAGCTCAAACCCCACCTTTACTAATATTAAACCAATTCTCTATTCTCAACCCGTCAAAATATTGAAAATCAGAGACATTATTAGTTACTAAAACTAAATAATGATATAACCTTAATTTTTCCATTATATTATGATTTTGTTGCGGATGGTTAACCTCAGATCAAATATTCCTATCTAATCTATTCAGAATAAAACATCGCATAGTAAGAGCGATTAATACTACCCCGATAAGCACAATTATTGACTAAAATTATAGCTTCTTCTAAAGTTTGCTTTGCTTGTGAAAAACGATACTCAACTAATAACCGTAATTGCTCAGACATCATATTTTAACCCCTTCTTGAGCAATTTTAGCCATCAAAGGACTAGCACCCACAGCCCCAGTTTTTAGCTGTTGCTCCGTCACAATAAAAGTTGAAATCACGCGATCATATTCAAACCCAACCTCCCAAGCCAAATCGATAATTTTTTTCCTCAGAGAACGATCCATCCTATCAACCTTAATAAACACATCCAAATCCGACTCATTTGTTGCATCACCCCGCGCCCTGGAACCAAAAACTTTCATCTCCAAAACCGTAACAACCTTTTGTAAGCGTTGATAAAAAGCTAAAGAAACTTGGCGATCAACTTCTAACATCATGGTTAACCTCTCTGATTTAATCTCTAGGGAATAATTAACCGTCATAAATTAACTTCTCTCCCCGGTGATTTATCCCGTAAATTCTCAAAAGTATCATCATCAATACTGTCTAAATCTACCCTTTCTCTAAAATCCTGTAAAGCCGACCAAAAATCCTTAACTTCTCTAATTTCTAATAAAACCTCTTGATTATCGGGAAAATCTACATCTTCCAATAATTCAATGATTTTACCTTTTTTAATCCCTTTAACAAACATTACTAAAACCTCCTTTCTCTAAAAAAATTTCTGCTTGCTTTTGTTGGGCAAAATTCTCACTACTCAGCCTAGAATTAGAAGCCATCCCTCTTAAACTTTTAACCCATTTTTCTTTCTGCTCTTGAGTAATGACTTCTGAATCAGAGTCTTCAATCTGAGCCAACCGTTTTTTAAGCTGCTCCAATAACAAAACCTGATCCGCGATCGATAAATTATCAACGGATTTTAGCACTTCCTGTAATGTCATAAAACCTCCTTGTTTTTTTAAAATCTAACCCTCAATCCTAAAACCAACTTTAGCTAATTGTAACTTAATTTCCAGATCTAACGCCTCAGCTTCTCGCATCTGTTGGGATAACTCAGCCGTCTAGTAGTTGTTATATTCATATCTAATAAACCTCATCATGGCTACCAATATCAATTAAGACAATTAAATCATTATCGGTTTTTACATCCTTCTTAAAAGCAAAAATAATTCGGCAATCATAACTAACCGAACAAGACCATAAACCCTCTAGTTGTCCCGTTAATTTATGAGACTTTAAAGATGGATGAAACGGATTGTTACCCAACAACTCTAAGACCACTAATATCTTATCTTGTAATTGGGGATTTTTCTTAACCAATCGCTTAAAAGCTCTTTTAAAACTCGCATCTGTCGTTAATATCATTCCTCATCCTCTACTAACAAATACGACCTCAAATCCTCAAAACTCCCTTGAATCGCTGTTCCCGCTTCCACAGCCTTAAAAACCTCTTGAGCATTAGCTGCAATTTCAGACCGACGATTCTCTATTCTCCGCTTACGAATTAACTCAAATAAACGTTCCTGCTCCTCAACTGTCAAAGCCTCAATAGAATCTATTATTTCTTGAAAAGTCATCATCAAACCTCCTTGTTTTTTTAACATCTGCTCACCAAACTCTCTAATGATTTAAGGCATCTAAGCGATCCAAAACTTGTAAACCCTTTACCACATCGCCCTGCATTGCCCAAGCTTGAAATCGTGTCTGAGCATCAAACTCAGCGATCGCTAACGTTGATAATTCTTCCATAAGCTTATTGATACTGATGCCGCGAGATTGAGCTAAAGCTTTCAGGCGGAAATGTTTGTCATCAGGTAAACGAATTGTTAAAGTTGCCATATTGTAATTACTCCTTAATTAATGCTTCAGGGGAAATAATAGAAAGCTGGGGAAAGAGAAGTTCAGCCCTCTGGAAATCTTTAATATTTTGGGTGACAATTGCCTCTGCATTGCCCGCGATCGCCAATTCAATTAGATGATTATTACAAGTTTGCTAGACATAAGCTAATGATAGCATATATGCCATCATTTCTTAACTCCGTTCCTTGCAAGGTAACATTAATTAAGCAATTAACCCTCAAGATTAAAACCAATTTTAGCTAACTGTAACTTAATTTCCAGATCTAACGCCTCAGCTTCTCGCATCTGTTGGGATAACTCAGCCGTTAATAACTCCATCTTTTCCTCAAACGTTATATCCTCTTCCTCCTCATCAGGAATGCCCACATAACGCCCTGGAGTCAACACAAACTTATGCTTTTCAATCTCTTCTAACGTTGCTGATTTACAAAACCCCTTAATATCGTGATAATTGCCGTTTTTCTGCTTCCATTCATGATAAGTATTAGCAATTTTCTTAATATCAGCATTTGTTAAAGTTCGGTTTCTACGGTTAATCATTTCTCCGAGTTCAGAAGCATCAATAAATAATACCTCTCCTTTTCGAGAACGATTTTTATTGCCATTTTTATAACGACTCAGAAACCATAAACAAGCGGGAATTCCCGTATTATAAAATAACTGTGTCGGTAACATCACAACACAATCTACTAAATCCTCTTCTACTAACTTCTGTCTAATTTCTCCCTCTCCTCCGGTATTAGAAGAAAGGGAACCATTTGATAATACAAACCCTGCGCTACCCGTTGGAGCTAAATGATAAATAAAATGTTGCACCCAAGCAAAGTTAGCGTTACCGACTGGGGGAACTCCGTATTTCCAGCGTCCATCGGTTCTTAACAGTTCCCCGCCCCAATCACTATCATTAAAGGGGGGATTAGCCATAATAAAATCTGCTTTTAAATCAGGGTGAGCATCATTCAGAAATGACCCCTCATTGTTCCATTTAATATTAGATGAATCAATCCCCCTAATGGCTAAATTCATCTTACAGAGTCGATAAGTAGTTTCGTTACTTTCTTGACCGTAAATCGAAATATTATCTAATCGTCCTTGATGATTCGCTATAAACTTCTCACTTTGTACAAACATCCCACCGGAACCACAGCAAGGGTCAAACACCCGCCCATTGTAAGGTTCCAACATTTCAACTAATAATTTAACAATCGGTTCCGGGGTGTAGAACTGTCCCCCCTTCTTCCCTTCTAGTAACGCAAATTCCCCTAAAAAATATTCATAAACCCGCCCTAAAACATCCGCTTGCTGTAGCTTTTTAACATTTTGTTCTAAATCTAATTCTAACTGTTCAGATGAACTTTTCTGATCACTCACTAATTTAAAACTACCGATTAAATCAATTAACCCACCCAAGGATGTTTTATCTAAGTTTTGTTTGGCGTAAACTTTGGATAATACCCCTCTTAACCCCGGATTTTCCTGCTCAATCGCAATCATCGCCTCATCAACATATTTCCCGATTTCCGGTTGTTTCGCTTGGGCTTGTAGAGATGACCAACGGGCTTTTTCAGGCACAAAAAAGACATTTTCCGCTAAATATTCGTTTTTATCTTCCGGGTCGCCTTGGGCGTATTCTCCCTCACCTTTAATAAATTTTTGGTGCAATTGTTCAAAGGAATCTGACATATATTTAAGGAAAATTAACCCTAAAACAACGTGCTTATATTCGGCTGCATCCATATTCTTTCGCAGTTTGTCCGCCGATTTCCAAAGCTTCTGCTCTAAGGTTTCGTTATCTTTAGTTTTCCCGTTAGTTGTTTTTGCCATTATTGTCTTAACTTGTTTTACATTCATTATTGTTTTGCTGTTAAGTTGGCGATCGCTCCTACACTTTCTACCTGAATAATCTTCAGCCAATATAATGTCTGTATTCTTTCTTTCTACTCCCTATTCTCTGACGGGTTCAATTCTTCTAATCATTCTTCGGCTGATTCCACAATGTTGATCGTGATTATTTCTGTCAATACTACTGTCCTCCTCTGAGCCATTATTTTTGGGCTTGGCGATCGCCTTCCCCACTTACTAAAACAGTTCCTCTGTTGTTGTTTTCTTCCTGAAGGCTATTTTTTTTGTGGCCATCGCTCCCCCTAATTATAGCATACATTTAAGGATTTCATCTAAGATCATAACCTCACCCTTTTTAGGGTAAAATTAATCATATCCATCGCAATTGAGGAATAGTGGAATGTTGCGAAAACCCAAGAAATTATGGAACCCGGAATATTGGGCGAGTTGGAAACCGTTTGGTTTAGGTGAACAATATCCGAATAATTATTGGGAAGTCTTTCGTGCTGCTTGGGTGAATAAAGATCAATTTTCCTATGCTTGGGATATCTTAAATAACGGGGTTTGTGATGGCTGTTCCCTGGGAACTACCGGGATGAAAGATTGGACGTTAGACGGGTTACATTTGTGTAATGTTCGTCTGCGGTTATTGCAGTTAAACACAATGGCTGCATTTGACCCTAAACGATTAGAAAATGTAGCGGAATTAAAACAAAAAAGTAGTGCAGAATTACGAGAGTTAGGACGAGTTCCCTATCCGATGCGACGAGATAAAGGAGATCAAGGATTTCGACGCATTAGTTGGGATGAAGCCTTAGATTTAATTACTACAAAAATTAAAGCGACTTCTCCACAGAAATTAGGGTTTTATATTACCAGTCGAGGAACGGTGAATGAAACCTATTATGCGACTCAAAAAGCAGTCCGAGCGATAGGCAGTAATAATATTGATAATGCAGCGAGAATTTGCCATTCTCCGAGTACCGGAGCGTTAAAATCAACATTAGGAGTCGGGGCGACCACTTGTTCTTATAAAGATTGGATAGGGACGGATTTATTAGTCTTTTTTGGCTCTAATGTTGCTAATAATCAACCTGTTACGGTTAAATATTTACACTGGGCAAAAAAAGCCGGAACTCGGATTGTTGTGATTAATACCTATCGGGAACCGGGAATGGAGCGATACTGGGTTCCGTCGATTCCTGAAAGTGCGTTATTTGGAACTAAATTTGCTGAGGATTTCTTTTTAGTGAATCTCAATGGAGATTTAGCGTTTATTAATGGGGTGATTAAACATTTAATTGAACAAAATTGGATTGATCATAATTTCATTAACAATTATACCACAGATTTTGACAATTTAAAAGCAAATTTAGACCAACAATCTTGGGAATTTTTAGAACAAATTTCTGGAACAAATCGGGAAGAAATGTATCGGTTTGCCCAAATGGTTCATGAAGCAGAAAAAGCGGTATTTGTGTGGAGTATGGGTATTACTCAACATGAATGCGGGGAAGATAACGTTAAAGCGATTATTAATTTAGCGTTAACGAAAGGATTTGTCGGACGAGAAGGCTGTGGTTTAATGCCCATTCGTGGACATTCTGGGGTGCAAGGGGGGGCGGAAATGGGATGTTATGCAACGGTATTTCCAGGGGGGCGAAAAATCAACCCTGAAAATGCCACAGACCTCTCAAATTTATGGGGGTTTAAGGTTCCTGAAACACCGGGTTTAATGACCGCAGAAATGATTCAAGCCGCTTCAGAATCTAACCTTGATGTTTTGTTCTCAGTTGGGGGTAATTTCTTAGAAGTTATGCCTGACCCAGAGTTTGTAGAAACCGCTTTAAAAACGGTTCCATTACGGGTTCATGCGGATATTGTTTGTTCTAATCAAATGTTAATAGAACCCGGAGAAACCGTATTAATCTTACCTGCTACAACTCGTTATGAAATCCCTGGAGGCGTGACAGAAACCACAACAGAAAGACGGGTAATTTTTAGCCCGGAAATTCCAGGGCCAAGGATAGGAGAAGCTCGTCCTGAATGGGAAGTATTTATGGAGTTAGCGCGGCGAGTTCGTCCTGAATTAATCGAACAATTAACCTTTGAAACAACAGCCGAAATGCGTCAAGAAATTGCTCAAGTTGTCCCCCAATATGCGGGGATTCAACATTTAAAAGAAGCGGGAGATCAATTTCAATATGGGGGAGCACATTTATGTTTTGGTTGGAAGTTTCCCACCGTTGATGGAAAGGCTCATTTTTGTTCCTTATCCCCCACCCTAGAAACGTTACCAGACGGGCATTTTTTCGTTGCTACAAGGCGGGGAAAACAGTTTAATAGTATGGTACAGGAAAGCAAAGATGCGATTACTGGAGCGATGCGAGAAGCCATCTTAATCAATCCGATGGATGCTGAACAGTTAGGGTTAAATCAGGGAGATACAGTCAAGTTAACGAGTGAGTCTGGAGAATATCAAGGACGAATTTATCTCGCTCCAATGACTCCTAAAAATTTACAAGTTCATTGGCCGGAAGGTAACATTTTATTGGATAAAGATAAACGGTCTGCGGAAGGTGTTCCTGATTATAATGCGATTGTTAAACTTGAGAAAATGTGATGTATTAGGGAACAGGGAACAGGGAACAGGGAATAAGAAATGTGTAAAATATTAGGTTTGGGTATTTATTAAAATGCGTGCCGAGGTTGTAATATTTTATTGTAGGGGTTTTGTTTTTAAACCCCCTAAATACCTGGGTTGGGGAACCCAACCCCTACAAAAATAGGGAATTTAGGAACTGGGTTTTTAAGTTAAAGTTTATGAACACAGGAAATAGTAAAACGAAAACTAAAATTTGGGTGGTTTCTGAGGGTCAAGAACGTTCTCGTTTTGATGAATTAGCGACGGAAGAACCCTTAGAAATTCGCTTATCTGTGACTAACAAAACCCTGGCGGTAACGATGCGAACCCCTGGGGCTGATTTTGAATTAGTGGCAGGATTTTTGTATAGTGAAGGAATGATTAAAAATAAATCAGATATTGTCAAAATGAGTTATTGTGTTGACCCAAATATTGATGGAGAACAACGACAAAATATTGTTAATGTTACTTTAAAACCAGAATTAAACTTGAATTTAAAATCCTTAGAACGTCATTTTTTTACCAATAGTTCCTGTGGAGTTTGTGGGAAAGCGAGTATTGAATCTTTAGAGCAGAAAGGCTGTCCGATTTTAACAGATGATTGGCTGGTTAACCCTAATATTATCTATAATTTACCTGAACAATTAAAAACAGCGCAGAGTGTATTTAATCAAACGGGAGGACTACACGCTGCGGCTTTATTTAACCCGGAGGGAACGTTATTAAAATTGCGGGAAGATGTGGGACGTCATAATGCTTTAGATAAGTTAATTGGGTCAGGGTTTTTAGCGGATGAATTACCGTTAAATCAAAGAATAGTTCTGGTGAGTGGACGCACCAGTTTTGAAATTATTCAAAAGTGTTTGATGGCGAGAATACCCGTCATTTGTGCGATTTCTGCACCCAGTAGTTTAGCAGTGAGTTTAGCCCAAGTGTTTAATATTACTTTGATTGGATTTTTACGGGGTCAACGATTTAATATATATTCAGGTCGGTCTCGCCTCCGCTTTTAATGGTAGGAAGAATAAAGGCTTGAGGTTTGCTAATTCCATAACCTTGAGCATAGTCAATTCCTATGTTTTGAAGTTCGGCTAAAATGGCATCATTTTCTACAAATTCTGCAATAGTTTTAATTTTCATAACGTGACCAATTCGATGAATTGCTTCCACAATTTAACGGGCAACGGGGTCTGTTAAAATATCTTTAACAAAACCACCATCAATTTTTAAGTAATCAATGGGAAGGGTTTTGAGATAGGAAAAAGAAGACATTCCACTGCCAAAGTCATCAAGGGCAAAAGAACAGCCTAATCCTTTCAACGATTGAATCAGTTCAACCGCTTTTTTCAGGTTAGCAATGGCGATGGTTTCTGTAATTTCAAAACAAATGACTTGGGGAGGAATTTTATATTGTTGAAATTGGTCATAGAGAAATTGAATAAATTCATCATCATTCAAACTCGCTCCCGATAAATTAATCGCATAGAATTCTTGAATATCCGCCGGATTTTCTGGGAGATTAACTGAGCAATAGCGTTGTTCTAAGTGTTCAAAAACAGTACGAATTACCCAACGGTCAATGCTTTTCATTAAATCATATCGTTCCGCAGCCGGAATAAAGGCCATGGGTGAAATTAATTCCCCCGATGGATGTCTTAACCGCAGTAGAACTTCGCCGTGTTTATGAGGTTTTGAAGCGGGATTGACTTCTACAATAGATTGATAATATAAACAGAAACGATTTTCTTCTAACGCTTGAGGAATTTGTGCCGCCCAGCGAATTTCACGACGTTGTTGAATCAAATCTTGGTCATCAGCTTGATACAAGTGCACCCGGTTACGACCTTGATTTTTAGCGGCATAACAAGCTGCATCTGCTGCACTTAAAACTGTGGCTAAATCCAATGCTTTATGATCAATAGCCACTAATCCAATACTAACTCCAACGGAAAAGACTTTTTCTTCCCAAGTAAACCGAAAATCTCGGACTAAATTACATAATTCTATGGCTTTTTTATGGGCTTCATCTAGGGAATAATAATTTAACAATAAGCCAAATTCATCGCCTCCTAAACGAGCTAGGGTATCACGTTCGGTGACTTGACTTTGTAACAAACTACTTAATTGTCGCAGAAGTTCATCTCCAGCGAGATGTCCACAGGTATCATTAACTATTTTGAATTGGTCTAAATCTAAATAGCAAATGGCGTGATGTTCGGGAGAATTTTGGACTAATTGTAAGGTTTTTTTGACCTGCTTTTCAAATTCACTGCGATTCATTAATCCAGTTAAGGAATCATGACAAGCTTGCCAGGATAATCGATGGGCTAATTCTCGTTCTTGGGTGACGTCTCGAAACACTAAAACTGCTCCAATAATTGAACCATCTCGGCTGCGAATGGGTGCTGCTGAATTATCAATTGCTCTTTCTTTACCGTCCTTTGACCTTAAAATAACATTATCAGAAAAGTCAAAAATGCACCCTTCTTTTAAGACTTTTTCCACCGGATTTTCGATGAATTGGTGGGTTGATCCATCGAAAATTCTAAACACATCGTTTAAGGGTAAATCTTTGGCTTCTATTAATGACCATCCGGTTAATTCTTCTGCGACTGGATTGAGAGATTCAATCTGTCCTTGACTATTCGTAGTAATTACCGCATCGCCAATAGATTGTAAGGTAACTTGGGCTAATTCTTTACTTTGTCTTAACTGTTGTTCACTGGATTCTAAAGCAGCTAACATTAAAGCATTCCTTAATTCTTTGGCGGTGTCGATTTCAATGGTTTTCCAAGGTAAAGATTTTAATTTAACTATTTGTTTCCAAAGTTCAAAGGATTTACGAGGAGTTAAGATTAGTTTTTCTTCTTCAATTTTAACCGATTCTTGAGGATTTCCAGCCCAGTTCACCGTTTGAATCACTTCCGGTCTAAACCAAATTAAATGATATTCGCTTTGATTGGGAGATAAAGAAAGTGCTAGGATGCCACTGGCTACATCTTTATAGGTTTGAGCTTGAGGATAAAGTTTCGGTAAACAATCGCTATAAAATATTTCTTGATGACAATATCGGGATAACCATTGAAATAGTTTTTGTACTTCTCCTAAGAGTGGTGTTTGACCGACTAAAATCATATCTTCCCCAAACCGCATCACCGCTCCTTGAGCTTGCACCAGATTGAGTAAATTGGTTTCATCTTCTGCTAAACTTTGAATAAAAGAGGTTTCTAAAACGGGTGCTTTGAGTAAATTTTTACGAACTAATTTAAGTTTTTCACGATAATAATGGTAGTCTTCACTGATTTCTTTATAAGGTAATTCCACCGCCATAACTTGTCCGAGAAATTCACAAGATTTGCGAATTGTATAGGAAACATAACGGGGACTATAATGATGACAAGCAATTAAACCCCAAAGATTTTCCTTTTTAATTAAAGAAATACAAAGGGTTGCTTTAACTCCCATATTTCTCAGATATTGTAAATGGCAGGGAGAAGCGGAACGGAGAACAGAAAAACTCAAATCTACGGGATTCTGAGTGAGCGGATGAATTGAAGGAACAAGATCAATCGGTTCATGATCAATATCCACTAATAATCGTAACCAATTTTGCTCATACAGCTTTCTAGCTGATTCGGGAATATCAATATGAGGGTAATGCAGCCCTAAAAAACTTTCTAAATCCCGGCGCTTATCTTCAGCAATAACCATCCCATTATTTTCGTGATCAAATTGGTAGATCATGACTCGATCAAAACCACAAATTTTTCTAATCTCCTGAGCTAAAAATTGAGTTAAATCCTTGAAATTATTGGCACTTTGAATTTTACAAACAGAGGCTCGAACCAGATGATAAAAATTGATAAAACTGACGTTTTCATCTTGAGTTAACTCTAGTTCTAAAATGACAACTCCTTGAGATCGATGCAAAATTCCGTCACAAATAATTTTTCGATTTTTAATATAAAAAATCAGATGAATAGGATTATAATAAGTAAAATTATTACAGGTTAAACAATTTTGAATTTCAATAATTTGCAGTTTGTTTAAAAAAACGCTTAAGGGTTGGTTGACAAAGGCAGAAACAGAAACGCCAAACAGTCTCAAGACATTTCTACTAACTTGTAAAATTTTTAAGTCTGGTTCTTGTAAAGTTAATAAAAGACCATGAGGTTGTATTTTACCCGGCGTTTTTGTAAATTCTTGTTCTATTGTTACCCAATCTAAATTAAGAATACTGACTTGTTCTGGTTGCATCATATTATGGTGTTCTCTGGCAATTGGCTCGATTAATTGTATACTCTTATACTTATGAACCCTATATTGAACATAAAGCATCTTTAATCAAAAGTCAAAACGGTGAGATCAATCGCTGATGTTGTTTGTAATAAAACTTTAATTTAATGATGCAGATAGCACTCCTTGATTTTTCAAAGAACTTATCCTTCTTAGGAGGGAACCCAGCCGCTTTTAACGGTTGATTGATTCTTTTCGTTCTTCTGATTATAAGAGAAAATGTTTGTTTTGGCTATTGTTGGCGGTTGAGCTAATTTTAGTCACCAACAAATCAAACGGTTTTAAAAGGTTGAATTGAAACGATTGATTCTCCTGAAACCTGCCTTCGATTGACCTGGCTCTTGATGGCAGGTAAGGTTTTCCTGACGTTAGATGAGGTTATATTGTAAAAGTTTGTATCCCTCTTTGTCGTTGAGTGTTAGGATGGACTTTATGACGGGCTTGCAGCCAAGGGAGTTGGGTACCATAATGGACTATAAACAAGAATTAATTACCACGATTCACGACTTCGGTTGTGATCTTGATTTATTGGAAGCCCGACTGACCCAACTTTGTGAAACATTTCCCACCGCCGTATTGATTCCCGCTTTATACGAAGAACTAGAACGCCCAGCCTTAACGCAGATTCGAGATTGTCTTCAAACTTGTCAATTCGTCAATACGGTTGTGGTTTGTCTGTACGCGAAAAACCTCGAACAATACACAAAAGCCGTTCACTTTTTTAGTGTTTTACCTCAACCCACCTTGGTGATTTGGGAAAATAGTCCCAGAGTTAACCAATTATTAGAAAAATTACGGGAAAAAGGCTTAGATTTAATGAGCTTTAAAGGCAAAGGTCGGGCGGTGTGGATTGGTTTAGGAGTGGTTTCTTTACAAGCAGAAGCCATCGCGCTTCATGATGCGGATATTATTACTTATGATAAATCCTATCCCCTAAAACTGTTATTTCCCTTGCTCGAAAAAGAACTGGGAATTTCCTTCAATAAAGCTTATTATGCCCGTCTCGGAGGCGACCCTAGAAGTTTTCATGGCCGGGTGATGCGTTTATTTGTCACGCCATTACTGGTGGCGTTAATGGATTTATATGGCTATAACAACTATTTACGTTATTTAAGTGCCTATCGTTATCCGTTATCCGGTGAATTTGCCTTAACGAATGATATTGCTCTCAATACCCGCATTCCTAGTAATTGGGGTTTAGAGGTTGGGTTGTTAGCAGAAGTTTATCGCAATCTTTCCCCCCAAAGAATTGCTCAAATTGATTTAGGAAATTTCGATCATAAACATCAAATCATTGGCAACTCTTCCCAAGAAGGATTACGCAAAATGTGTGCAGATGTTTTGCGCTCAATTTTACGAACCTTAATCGAAACCGAACGAGTGGTAGTTACCCGTGAACAAATTCACACCCTACGAATTAAATTTACACGAGAAGCACAAGATTTTACCCGTCAATATTTTGTAGATGCTCGATTTAATAATTTGCATTATGACCGTCATCACGAAGAAGCAACGGTTGATATTTTTCAACAAGTGATTGCTGAAGCGGGAGAGGAATTCTTTCAAAATCCGGCGGCGGCTCAAATTCCAGACTGGACAAGAGCTTTAGCTGCCATGCCTGCTTTACGGGAACAATTGCGAGAAGCCACTCGCCGAGATATGGCCGAAGCCAAAGCGATTTTAGCAGCAAATCCTGATTTTATTGCTGTGGAGGATGCAAACAGCCCCCCAAAGACTTTTAGCCCGGCGATGGAGGTGGAACATCCCAACCGTTAAAAAGTTGATTGCTATATGCTTTGATCAAGATAGAGACTCTCCCAAAGCTCAAAATTAAGGTTAATAATGTTTACTGCATCTGATAACACCACGGTTCTTGTTTTATTCGTTGCCCTAGGAATCCTCGGTTGGGGGTATTATCGCGCTAAACCTTATGGAAAACTGGGTTTATTATCCTGGTTACAGTCCGTGGCGTTAATGTCCCCTTGGTTGCTGTTTTTCACCTTGGCAGCCCTGGGAATTTACCTGAATTTGGCCAGTATTTTATTTTTATTTGTGGCTTCCACTGGCTTATATATTATGATAGGTCGGAAACTGCGAGAAGTGGCCAATCAAGATGCAGTCTCTCCTCCTGAACCGTTGGACAAGTCATCGTCCCAACCGGAAACCCCCCATCAAGCTCCCTCGGTTCCTGTTACCCCTGTTTCTGCGCCGGTTTCCCCATTACAACCCGTTCCTTTGTCCCCGGAAGATCTCAAAACGATTCAAGGTATTTTTGGTATTGATACCTTTTTTGCCATAGAAACCATTCCCTATGAAGATGGAGTAATTTTTAAAGGCAATCTTCGCAGTGATCCGGACACGGCTTATCAGCAATTATCAACGAAATTACAACAACGAGTGGGCGATCGCTTACGATTATTTTTAGTGGAAAATCCTGATGAGAAACCCGTTGTCATTGTTTTACCTCGCACCAATGAACCCACAACCACTTCAATTGCTCAACGAGTTTTAGCGATTATTTTATTTATAGTCACCATTGGCACAACCTTTGAAGCGGTGGGATTATTATTAGGATTTGATTTCTTTGAAAATCTGAATCGTTATCCTGATATTTTGCCTATTGCAATCGGTCTGCTGACCATTTTAATCGTTCATGAAATTGCCCATCAAGTCATAGCTAAACGTTATCAAGTTAAGTTTAGCTGGCCGTTTTTTATTCCAACGATTCAAATTGGAACGTTTGGGGCATTTAATCGCTTTGAATCGGTATTACCAAACCGCACGGTTTTATTTGATGTTGCCTTTGCTGGGCCGGCTGCGGGAGGGCTATTATCATTATTGATGTTAATGAGTGGGTTATTTTTATCCCATCCGGGGAGTTTATTTAAAGTCCCAACGGAATTTTTTCAAGGATCAGTCTTAGTCGGTTTATTATCGCGGGCAATTTTAGGCGCACAATTGCAACAAACCAGTGTTGATATTTCGCCTTTAGCATTAATTGGTTGGTTTGGATTAGTGATTACCGCGTTAAATTTAATGCCTGCGGGACAATTGGATGGAGGGCGAATTATGCAGGCAATTTATGGTCGTAAAATTGCCGGACGTTCAACCTTAGCGACGTTTATTGTATTAGCGATCGCGTCTTTAGCCAATCCGTTAGCGCTGTATTGGGCATTAGTAATTTTAATTTTACAACGGAATTTAGAACGACCCAGTTTAAATGAATTAACAGAACCGAATGATCGTCGCGCCGCCTTGGGATTATTGGTGTTATTTTTAATGTTGGCGATCCTCTTTCCCTTAACACCAGGGTTAGCAAAAGGATTAGGAATTGGAACTTAATTTCAGGGGGAAATCGTGGCAATGACAGGTGAAGATTTACGTCAATTATTATTAGATAAATGGGGCGTTTCCTATGATGTTCAATTGCGACGAACACGGGGGAAAATATTCCTACAAGTTATGTGGAAATATTTAGAACAGATGTCTTTTCCCCTCAATGAAGCTGACTATATAGCTCATTTGAATGCGATCGCTGATTATTTGAACGGTTGGGGAACTACAGAACAAGTCAAACATTATATTCTCAATACCCGTGAAAAACCCCGCTTAGGAAAGGCGGTGAGTATTCCTCTTGATTTAGGGGGACGTTCATCAGAATGGATGGTTGAATAAGGTTAACCGCCTTAATTCCTAATAGACATCTCCGAAAATCTCCAAATGCCCTCTATCGCTACTTTTGGAATCTCTAACACTCCTGTGCCGGCTTCTCCAAAAGTAACGGATTCATAGGCTTTTTCAGTCACATTAATAATAACTAATGAATTTTATCTCTGATATACAATCATTTCTCAAAAGACTTTTTGGCAATTCTTAGATGGTAATACAATCGCTCCTATCCGCCATCTTATTAATCCACATACTGTCAAGATTACTGCTTCATAATTTTGCCTCTTTAACCGAAATCTTTCTGAAGCAACTCGATAAATTTTTATCAGTCTTATTAAATGTTCGACTACAATCCTTTGTTGGGCTTTTAACCGATTTTCTTCTCGCTTTTCCGCCGACATCTCTTGATTCCTCGGTTTCTTATGCGGTGTATTAATTGCTGTTTCTCCTACATCAGCTTTATCCCCCCTGTATTTTTGATTGTTCCCCAATTCCTGACTTCTTTCTCTCCACAATTTTAGATCACTTGTTGCTCTGGTATAACCCACAGCTACATCCACTATTTCTTTTCCGTTTGGCATGACAATGACTTGATTTTTAAAGGTATGTGTCTTTTTCTTTCCTGAGTAATATTTTTTCTGCTCTTCATTGTCTGTTGGTCTTTCCCTGGGCTGTTCATAGCTATCTACTACTAACTCAAATTCCACCAGAATTTTTTCTACCCACTCCCCATCACTCTTGTTTTTTTTACTTGCTCTAGCAAACTCGCTGGTAGTAATTCTCTCAAGATTTTTATCCAGTTATGGAAAATATCATTCGCTGTTGATTCACTCACTTCAAACTGTAACCCTAACATTTGAAATGTGGGCATTTGATGCAGATAAATTAGAGTCAGTAAGATTTGTTCCTCCACAGATAATTTCTGCCGACGACCCCCACCTGCTTTAATCAACCTGATTTTAGTTTTTTCTTGTTCCTGTCGTTCTTCTTCTTCTAATAACTCCGCAGCTTGAATGAGTTCTATTAGCTGTTCATATTCCATCCCTAATAGCCTTTTTGCTTGCTGGGGGTTCTTGTCCAGATAGTCTTTTAATTTACTCATCTCTCCTTGGAGTAAAATCTAATTTTACCATCAACTATCCCTCCATACTTCTATTTTGGAGATATCTAATTAATATTCCATCCTTTTACTGTTCCCTGTTCCCGATTATAGATTGTTTATAAGCCTCCCAACCGCCAAACGTAGAAATATCTGGCCATTGATATTGTTCGACTAATTCACGGGGATAAAGCATCGCCGTTAATACTTCCCCATCTTCTAATATCACATCCCCAGGATATAAATTTGGAGGTTCAGTTGAGAGAAGATACTCATATTGTTCTAAGGAGAGTTCGTACACTTCCCCCGGAATCGAAATTCCGCCTTCTACTACTTCATAAATCGCCGGATGCCAACCGTTCCCCGCCGCGTGTAACCGATACAAAGGACGGGTTTTTGCAGGTTTAACAAATGTTGCATTTCCTAAATTACCATGATCCGGTTGACCCCGGAGAGCAGACCCACAAATAAATAGGCGTTTGGTGTTGTTAGTCATAAATAGAAGGGAATAGGGAATAGGGAATAGGGAATAGGCCAATAACCTTAGCCTCTATCTGACCGTCAGTATTTCGTTATTAATATAGACTAATGAAAAAATCAAGAGTTGTGAACCTTTTTCTCCCAATTCGTAATTCGTAATTCGTAATTCCCTCTTAACAATTATGGCTGTGATCACAGAACTCAGAATTAATCATGAGCGCCTACACCATCGAATTTATGATTTAGCTAAGATGGGTCAACAACCGTCAGGAAGTATTCGCCGTTTGGCGTTTACCCCGGAAGATTTGCAGGCTCGTGAAGTTGTCAAACAATGGATGCTAGAAGCGGGAATGAGCGTGAGAACCGATGCGGCGGGAAATCTCATCGGTCGTTATCCGGGTCAAAATCCGATGGCTCCCGCTTTAGCAACGGGTTCTCACCTCGATACTGTGCCAACGGGAGGACGCTATGATGGCGTTTTAGGGGTATTAGCAGGTATTGAAGTCGCACAAACCTTGAAGGAAAATCATCTGCAATTGCATCATCCTTTAGAAGTCATTGTGTTTACCGATGAAGAAAGTACGATGATTGGGTGTCAGGCGATGGCGGGAACGGTGTTACTGGATAACCCAGAACGTTATTGTTCTAAAACCGGAGAGTCGATTCAATCCTGTTTAAAACGGGTGGGGGGAAATTGGGAACAGTTAGCCACCGCGCGACGCTCACAGCAGGATATGGCGGCATTTCTGGAACTTCATGTTGAACAGGGAGCAATTTTAGAACGGAATCAGGTTTCGATTGGAATTGTTCAAGGAGTGGTGGGAATGGAACGCCAAAAAATCACGATTCTTGGACAAGCGAACCACGCTGGAACAACACCGATGGAAATGCGACAGGATGCGTTAGTCGCGGCGGCAGAATTGATTTTATCTGTGCAAGAAATTGCGTTAAAAATGCCTTCTGAACCTGTTGCAACGGTGGGATATCTTAATGTATTCCCGAATGCGGTTAATATTATACCCGGACAAGTTGAATTATCCGTTGATATGCGGGATTTATCCCAGAATTGTTTACAGGAAATGTTGGAAAAATTACAGCATAAAATTATAGCGATCGCTAATTCAACCAATACCCAAATTTCAATTACACCGTTACTCAGTGTTAAACCCACTTTAGCGGCTCCTGAAATTCAAAACACCATTGAATATGTTTGTCAACAGTTAGAATTCAGTTATTTATCCCTTCCTAGTCGTGCGGGACATGATGCGTTAGAAATGGGAAGAATTACCAATATGGGGATGATTTTTGTTCCTTCCCAAGCGGGAGTGAGTCATTCTGAAGCAGAATATACTTCTCCTGAACATTGTACTCAAGGAGCCAATGTTTTGTTACAAACTTTATTATTATTCGATCAAACCTATAGCCAGTCTAAATGATGGGTAAACAATCACCGTAGAGGTTGGGTCTCCCAATAATCTTAGTACAGGGGTTAGAAGACCGAAAGCTTACCCTAAAATATTACATTAAAATAGACATTATTCTGAAAAATCGAAACGAATGCAAAGCCATCAAACCTTAAATCTTCCTGTGATGGGATGTGGAACTTGGGCCTGGGGAAATCGCCTATTATGGGGTTATGATCCCAGTATGGATGAACAGTTACAACAGGTTTTTAATTTGTGTGTGAGTCAGGGTGTCACGTTATTTGATACGGGTGATTCCTATGGGACGGGTAAACTCAATGGACGCAGTGAATCCCTTTTAGGACAGTTTTCTCAACAGTATCAAGGTGTTAATCAAGACCGAATTTGTATTGCCACAAAATTAGCACCCTATCCTTGGCGTTTAACGCGCAAATCGATGATTAAAGCTTGTGAAAATTCAGCCAAACGGTTAGGAAAAAATGTGGATTTAGTTCAGATGCACTGGTCTACGGCTAATTATGCTCCTTGGCAAGAATGGAATTTATTAGAAGGATTAGGCGATTTATATGAACAGGGATTAGTTAAAGGAGTGGGGTTATCGAATTATGGGCCGAAACGGTTAAAAAAAGTGTATCAAAAATTAGCTAATCGAGGAATTCCGATTTCAACGTTACAGGTGCAATATTCGTTATTATCGACTTATCCGGTCAGGGAATTAGGGTTAAAAGAGGTTTGTGATGAGTTAGGAATCCAATTAATTGCTTATAGTCCGTTAGGGTTAGGATTATTAACGGGGAAATTCTCGGAAAATAGCCCCTTACCCAAAGGAATTCGCGGTGGATTATTTAAAAAATTATTACCCGGAATTCAACCGATTTTAAATTGTTTGAAAGAAATTGCTGATTTTCGCTCTAAAACTTTAACCCAAGTTGCCTTAAATTGGTGTATTTGTAAAGGCACAATTCCGATTCCAGGGGCGAAAAATTTAGAGCAAGCACAAGATAATTTAGGGGCGTTAGGATGGTATTTAGATTCAGGAGAAGTAGCAGCATTAGATCAGGCGGTGATGGGTTCTGAACAACAAATGGTGCAGAATATTTTCCAGACTTCTTAGGGTTTATCAATAGTGTCAATCGG
The DNA here is from genome assembly GCF_046067725.1 of Planktothrix sp. Classification (NCBI taxonomy): domain Bacteria; kingdom Bacillati; phylum Cyanobacteriota; class Cyanophyceae; order Oscillatoriales; family Microcoleaceae; genus Planktothrix; species Planktothrix sp. The sequence continues at coordinate 2,770 of NZ_JBJUDF010000269.1, read as the reverse complement.
GTTGGGTCTCCCAACCCCTACGGGTTTTGATGACAAATTATTCGGATTGGCTATCTCTATGACTCCAACAAAAAAGAATAGGGTATCGCCTTAAACAACACGGGTCTAAATACTTTTTCCCTGACCAAAATAAGAATCGTACAAACTAAATTTATAATCCGCATAGCCCAAGAAAATCAACCCTAATACGGGTACAGAATATTCTGAGGGTTTGAGTTTCGAGTTCGCCCGCAGTTCATCGGCGTCTTCCCACAGGCGTTTTTCTAGTTCGGTATAATTGGCTGGCATTTTAGCAATTACTAATATTGATGATCGCTGTTGAGCCGGAAGGAAACAACGAAGCTGTAATATATTATTCTGAGGGATAGTGAAGGAAAAAGCATCAAGAGGGTTAGATTTTCCAACCCCTACGCTAAAATATTATAACCTTGGTTTTGAAGGTGCAGATGGCTAGATATAATCTAACCTGGATCATTAGGTGTGAGGAACAATGACAGAAGGAATTCAATCAGAACAGGATACTGTTCAAAAGCAACCTGTAGAGGGAAAAATTGTCTCAAATCAGGAAAAGCTTCTACATCAAAAGAAGGAAAATAAAAACTCTCAGTTGGCTTTAGTAACGGGTTCTTTACTGCTTTTAACTTTATCTTTGATTACCTTTAGTCAAGCCAATTCAACGGATTTTTTATTAAAAAAAGGAAGTCAAGGAACAGAAGTTAGTCACCTACAAGAACGTTTAAAAGTAGTGGGGTATTGGTCAGGAAAGATTACCGGAAATTATGATGAAGCAACGGAAAACGCCGTTAAAAGGTTCCAAAAATATCAAGGAATTGCTATGAATGGTAAGGTCGATGAACGAACCCATTCTATCTTAATTAAGAGTGTTGAGAAAAAAACTTTATCTTCCCGTTACCCGGATCATCAAGTTGAAGATTTAACATCAACAAACCCAGGTGTTGATTCAACCTTCAAACCCTATAAACGAATTAAAGGAGATTTAACACCCAAATCCATTGTTTATTCAGGAAATGGGTTATTTTTTGTCCAAAATATGATGTATGAACATTCAATTAATGTTTATGACCGAGAATTTAATTTAATTAAAAAAATTAAGGATACTGTTAATTTAAAAGATTATGGATATTCGCATTTTAAAGATGATCAATATAAAGGTTCTCCGGTAGAAGTGGCGTTTTCTCCTGATGGAAAATCAGCCTATGTCAGTAATTATGAAATGTTGGGTTCAGAGTTTACGAATCCAGGGTATGATACCTGTGAAGCGTCTGAAGCATTTGATCCGAGTTTTGTTTATCAAATTAATACCGAAACTTTAGAGATTGAAAATGTAATTCAAGTGGGTTCTGTCCCTAAATATTTGGCGGTTTCTCCGAATAATCGTTGGGTTTTAGTCAGTAATTGGTGTTCGGGAGATTTAAGTATTATTGACCGCCTCTCTCATCGAGAAATTAAACGCATTAAGTTAGGTCAATTTCCGCGAGGAATTGCGATTGATCCGACTTCAAAAATAGCTTATATTGCAATGATGGGAACCTCTGATATTGCTATTGTTAATTTAGAAAATGATACCGTTAATTGGATGTCTAATATCGGGTTGTATCCCCGTCATTTAGTCTTAGATCGTTCGGGTCAATATTTGTATGCTACCCTGAACGGAGATGATCATGTTGCCAAAATTGATACAAAAACCGGAGAAATTGTTAACAAAATTTTTACGGGAAGTGCACCGAGAAGTATGGTAATCTCTCCAGATGATCAATATTTATATATTGTTAATTACTATTCTAATACAGTTAGTAAAGTTCGCGCAGAAACAATGGAACTGATGGAAAATATTACTGTAGACTTAAACCCCATTGGAATTACAATTGATCCTGAAACGAATCAAGTTTGGGTGGCGTGTTACACGGGAAGTTTGATAGTTTTACAGGATAAATTTTAAGAAGAATAGGGAACAGGCGCACAAGAGGAGCAGGAGAAGAGGGGCGAGGAGAGTAATTTCACGATTAATTTCAGCAATTCGATTTAAGGGTGAATCAATTCTTAGATCTGGATTTTTATTCTCGGTCTATAAAAGCCCCAAAAAAGTAATAGAGAGCCACAACCGATAAATCGATTGATTTGACTCTCCGTTTCCACCAGACTAACCAGAGGGAATAAAGGATTGCACCCAGTACGCTTATTAATATAGGGTACTTTCCAACAATCGTGCCTCTATCTATAGATAGAGATTACCAGACAAAGGTTCCGAATGTAAATAGATCCTACAATTCAAGCCAGAATCACCTGATTTCTGGCTTGAGTCCGCTAAGAATGTCCTTGCCTGCATTCTTCCTTACTAGGGAAGGGGGGGAGGCCGGGGAGGCCGGGGAGAGGGGGGAGGCCGGGGAGGCCGGGGAGGCCGGGGGAGAGGGGGGAGGCCGGGGAAGCCGGGGAGGCAAGGGGAGTAATTAAGATTACTAAATATAACTTCTGATTTAAGCAGAAGAATGATTAGACAATGGTTTCTCCGGTTATGTGATGAAACCTTTGCGTGCCTCTCGATGATTTGATGCCTTATTAACGGCGCTGGCAACAGAAATTTCTTGTCTATCTTAGTGTCGTGAGAGGACTCCCTCCGAGCGCGCAAGCTTGGCGGAGAGATGAATCACGACAAAATAAAAACATGAGTGGTAACGAATACGATTTAATTTTCTGGGGTTGTTTGTTGCTCAACATATTTTTTTAGCTGTTCAACCGTGACCCCACCGCA
>NZ_JBJUDF010000268.1:0-3485 GCF_046067725.1 Planktothrix sp. | reverse complement strand
TCATTCTAAACCCATTAATGCTTTAGATGTGAGTTCTAATGGTGAAATTGTGGTCAGTGGCAGTGAAGATAAGACAATTAAAATTTGGCAAATGCCTTAATCAGTTATCAGTTATCAGTTATAGTGCTACGCATTACAGTTAGGACATTTCTGAATTCTCAAACCCTTTCACTTCTTACTGTTCCCTGTTCCCTGTTCCCTGTTCCCTTGCGCGTAGCGCTATATTAGTTTAAACATTTTTAGACTGTTTTTGTGGTCAATTCCTATTTCTCGACTAGGCTGCAAAAAAATAGAGGGAAAACCAAGGTTTTCTCTCTATCTTAGTTTAAGTTAGTGTTGGATTGAAGCTCAATCCTTTAGAAACGGAATTGAGTCCGCAATGTTCCAACCACAATGGTGCTATTGTCGCTATTGTGATCCGGGTCAGTGACAACGTAGAAGCCCGGAGTAATGGAAATGTAGTCGCTGATCGGATAACGATAGAATCCTTCAATATGAATGGAGGTATCTTTATCCTCTAAAGCACTAATATCGTGATCGGTCACCTGGGGAGGCATACCGACGATTAAACCACCTAAGCCACCTTCTTTGAGGACATCAGGGAATGCCAAGGTAACGGCCCAGTTCAGGATGGTTGCACTATTGTCTCCGCCTTGTTTTTGATTCGCCCAGGTTGAACCAAACCAGCCACCTAACTCAAAGTTTTTGGAGATGCGCCAGTTGGCTTGGAACCCTAAGTTTTCAGTGGTTGTGGAATTGTCACCAAAGGGTCTATTCGCTCCCCAGCTACCTGTCCCTCCACTGATCAACGATGAAGTAGATGTCATGTCATCAGAGGAGAAGTAGCGATGGTTATATTCCAAAGAAACACCAATCTTGGGACTGGGGTTAAACATCAATTGCAGACCTGTACTGTAACCGCCATTGAACAAGCCACGACCTTGATCCGCAAATTCAGCTTGGCTGGCTAAGTAACCTAAATTCAGCTTGAACTTGTCACTGAAGGCATATTTCAGCGCCACCCCAGTTCCTTCCGGGCCACGAAATGTGGTTGGGTTATAGCGACCAAAACGGGACAGGGCACCATCTCCAGAGCCACCGAAGGGAGTTACATAGTCATAAATATCATCTAAGTCAAGACCGTTAGCCCCAACGAAGACTTGACCTTTGCCATTGCTGATGGGGAAGCGATAGTACAAGTCATCCAAAACAATACCATTGTTGCTGCCATCAATGGATGTACGGCTCATCAAGGTATTGGTGATGTCGTAGTTAGCAAGGTTAGGTACTGATCTAGCTTCTAACCGGGTTCTTAATAAGTCTTGGCCTGTGAAACTGGTATCAAAGTTTAGACGAGCACGATAGCCGAAATAGGCTTCGGTTGGATCACTATCTTCTGGGGCAAAGTTACCTATGACGTTGTTAGTGGCGCGATCGCCAGCCGCATCACCCAGCCAGAAGATCACTTCCCCCCGCAGTTTCGTGGTGGTGGAGAACTGATTAGCTTCTAATTCGGCTGTTCTCGCTTCTAAAGCATAAACTCGACCGCGCAGGGTGGCTAATTCGGCTGCAAACTCTTCTTGTAAGCGTTGCAGAACCGCTAAATCTTCACGGGTGACTAAGTTAGCAACAGAAGCGGCAATCAGTTCGTTAACCCGTTCTAAACAGGCATTTAAACCCGCCGCGAACTCATAACGAGTCATAGCACGGTTGCCTTTGTAGGTTCCATCGGGATAACCGGCAATACAACCGTAGCGTTCAACAAGGGACTGTAACGCTTGGAAAGCCCAGTCAGTCGGTTGAACGTCAGATAATTGAGAAACCGATGTCACCTGCTCCAGGGCATCACTGACTTCGGAATACTCATTAATCTGATCTAAGTCGGCTCCACTGGTGGCTGTGGATTCCACCGCTTCCATCTGAGCGACTTGGAACTCAGAAGCTTGAGCAGTTTGTAGCGGTGCGGAAGCCTCTGAGAAAGCACTCGCAGATTCACTGTTTACACTGGTAACCGCTTGAGTTGTAGCAACAGTCTGCGGTTCCATCTGAGTCAGAGACTCACCATTGCCTAGAGTGGCAGATTCAACGGTAACATCAGCATCAGGAGTCACCGATAGAGCCAGTTGCTCTGGCGATGACTCAGCATTAGCTTGATATTGCAAATCAAGATTTTGTCCAGACGGGGCAACAGCACGGGCAGCTTCGATGGTGACTGAAGCCGGATCGGCTGCATTTGCTAACTTCTCTGAAGTCGCCTCAGTGGCTAAGGCTGCATTCGTTAAGAGAAGGGCCGCTCCCAGAACGCCCGGACTCTGCTTTAGAGTGTTCAATAAAACTTTGTTCATCATCTCAATTCTCACACCGACACTTAAAATACCTGAAGCAAGGGAGTCCCCACCTCGATTGAACCAATAGTATCATATCTTAACTAGAGTTTCTCCTGCGTCAAGTAGGTAAACAAAAGTCAAGGCTTATGGTGTACCTGATTCTATCAGCAAAAGCTAGACTTAGACCAGGTTTTGTTTCTCAACAATAGGTTGAGAATTGATCCGTCGAATGGCAACAACGGATGGTTTGGGGGGTTCATTGGGTTGTTGACTCGGCCAGTTTGATCCCACAGGAACTTGGCGAGTTTGCATAAACAATTCCCCTTCAGAGGTTTGTAAGGCAAATTTCCGGGTTTGGGTTTCCATCTCTTGACGAGTGCCGTGATATTCCCCCGGATGTTGAACCGCAATAAATAAAGTTTTTTGATCCGGGGTAAAAAACGGCCCACTCATTTCACATTCCATTGGCCCAGTCGCAAATAAAAACGCTTGACCCCCAATATTCCCAGAAGTGGGTAAAAACCAAACGGAATTATTACCATATACTCCTAATAAATCATCTCCCTCTAATGGTTGATTTTGATCATCCACACGATTGAACGGAATAGATTTATTGTGTTTATTGGTGGAAATATCCGTTACTATCCATACATTCCCAGCACCATCAACGGCTAAATTATCCGGGTTACTAAACCCTAACCCCCCTTGCGCTAGTTCTCCCCCTGTAACAACCATTTGCCATTCAAAGGTCATAGCTTGCGGGACATTTCCCTCTTCTACTAATCGCATCACCCATCCGTATTCATACGGTTTTTTCTCGGAGGGTGCTTGAAAAATCTCTAGGTTCGGGCTTTCGGTTTCAGCTTTAGCACTACCGGAAGTAAAGGCTATCAATAAAGAACCATCTAAACCGATTTCTGTATCTTCGGGTCGCGCCGTACAAGTTGCACCAACCGCACTGGCGGCTAAATGAGCATCAATTAAAATCGCCCCTTGTTGTTCTTGAGAATTTCCCGTATACAAATCAGCGAGGGTTTTAAATTGTTCTTTGAAGCGTTGGATATCCTCATCGGTTTTAGCGGCAAAACTGCCTCCTTTGGGACGCCGAGGTAAACTAATAATGCCTCCGACATGAACATTAGGGGGATCAGGGTTGAC
>NZ_JBJUDF010000267.1:0-3556 GCF_046067725.1 Planktothrix sp. | reverse complement strand
CCTCAAACCGTAGCTTTGTTGGACTCCCGCAAGGGTTTACGGATGTTCCAACAGATGAATGTCCCCGTGTTGGGAATTGTGGAAAATATGAGTTATTTTATCCCCCCTGATGCCCCTGATAAAAAATACGATATTTTTGGTTCTGGTGGCGGGGAAAAAACCGCTCACGAGCTTGGTGTTCCTCTGCTGGGTGCTATTCCTTTAGAAATGCCTGTCCGAGAAGGGGGAGATGCAGGAGTTCCCATTGTGATTTCTGATCCTAACTCAGCTTCTGCTTTAGAATTAACTGCGATCGCTCAACGCATCGCAGGAAAAGTCTCGGTTTTCGCCTTAACTTAGGTGTTGACTGTTAACAGGTAGGGAGTAGAGGAAGTAGGGGAAAATAATTAATATTTTCTCCTCCCTCCTGCCTATTACTTTTTAATTTCTGAAGAATCCCACTTTAGTAAATAGCTAGAAGGTTAAATTATTATGATCCCACAAAAAACTTTATCTTTCAGTCTAACTCTATTATCTTTTTTGCCGTTTTCTAACTTCAAATTTACAAATAATATAGTGTTGCCATCCAGTCCAAATTTGCTGATGGCGGAAGAAACACCAGCAGAATTGATCAATGATTTAAACGAAGCTACAGAGATTTTTAAAGAAGAAGCAAATCAAGCAAAACAGTCTGAAGCAAAACAGTCCCTCTCATTCATGAGCCGAGTGCAGCAAGCCTTTTATGTTGAAAACTCTTTTTTTGCATCTAGGATAGAAGACTTAGGTTTAGGTCTACAATTAGAAACAGAAAACTATTCTTACAGTATTATTGAAATTGATAAAAAGCAACTTGTTCAAATGGTGGCTTTAAGCAAAAAAGATGAGTTAAGAACTTACACAGCAATTGTAGGTTTGCAAGGAACATCAGGGAACTATTCTTCAATATGGATACTTTGTGAAAGTGATCAACCTACGAGAGAGTTTCCTCCAAAACCAGAAGATGCTAATAGTTGTCCCCCTGGTTATTCAGAAGTTGAAAAATAATAGCTGTGTAAGGTTAGTGAAAATAAAAAAGATGAGAATCTTAATCAAGAATTGAGTTGAGTCACCCACCCTACGAATTATACTATAATTAATACGAATCAGTTACAAACTGTAACTGAGTTGCAAAGAATAGATCACCAAAACGAGGTTTAATTCCTTTAGTATCTCCCAGAATTCAAGCTTTGCGTGATGCGGGTTTATGGTTATCCGATAGTTTAGTACATCTTCTCAAAGAACAAGCAGGTGAGTAACTTTTTAAAGATTAGTTTTTAACTCTAACAGTTAATGTTAACCCTAAAGCATTTAACCACAATCCTAATAAATAAATTTCTCGACTTCCCTCAACGGATAAGAAGCGATGGTGACAACACCTCGGAGCAGAGGGGTCGGGGGAGAGGTTACACCCGTTTTTGCAGAAAATCAAATAGCCCTGTGCCTATTCCCACCAGTGGGCGCTATAGTTTACAATTGTCTAACGTTAGCTGCTGTTTATTGTTAAACCTGCAATTATGCTACTGATTACCCTATTACTGTATGCTGCCCTAGCTGGTGCTTATTTATTAGTGCTTCCGGCTGCTTTATATGCCTATATGAATGCTCGTTGGTATGTAGCCAGTTCCTTTGAACGAGCTTTTATGTACTTTTTAGTCTTCTTCTTTTTCCCTGGATTAATTCTTCTCGCTCCTTTCTTGAATTTACGTCCTCAACCCCGAAAAATTGCCAGCTAATGCGACGAATTGATGTCATTGTCATTACAATTCTTGTCTTTTTGAGCGGTGGATTGATTTACCTCATCTTCCAAGGGATAGGGTTTGATAGCGCCGATGCTGGAATCTGGAGTCAAGCGGTTTTAGTTGGCGGTTTAGTCATTTGGTTACTAACTTATTTGTTTCGAGTTGGTACTCATAAAATGACCTATAACCAACAACTCAAAAATTATGAAGATGCTGTGTTAGAAAAACGACTAGAAGAAATGACTCCAGAAGAACTGGCTCAACTTCAAGCGGAAGTCGAAGAAGAGAAAAACAAGTAAAAATTTTACTATTTTTTTCTTCTCTTGCTCTGCAATAATTGGATAATTAATTAGTTTATTTGAGTTTAATTTGAATGATTTCTGTTTCTCAATGCTTTGAATCTTTACGAGTTTCGGACAAAAAAAACTGTGCTTTAATTCCGTTTATTACCGCCGGTGATCCGAACTTAGAAACAACGGCGAAAGCTTTACAAGTTCTGGATCAAAATGGAGCCGATTTAATCGAATTAGGAGTTCCTTATTCTGATCCTTTAGCAGATGGGCCTGTTATTCAAGCGGCTGCAACTCGCGCCTTACAAAAAGGAACTCGTTTAGATCAAGTATTAGAAATGGTGGCAACCGTTAGCCCAACGCTGAAAGCCCCCATTATTTTATTTACTTATTATAATCCCATTTTGCATCGAGGGATTAAACCCTTTTTAGAACAGATTTATCAAGCGGGAGCTAGGGGTTTAGTCGTACCGGATTTACCTTTAGAAGAAGCAGAAACCTTACTACAACCCGCCCGTGAAATTGGTATAGAAGTCACGTTACTGGTAGCACCAACTAGCCCTAAAGAACGAATTGAATTAATCGCCCGTCAATCTCAAGGGTTTATTTATTTAGTCAGTGTCACTGGGGTCACAGGAATGCGATCGCAAGTTCAAACTCGTGTTGAAGATATCCTGAAGGAAATGCGAAGTCTTACAGATAAACCCATTGGAGTTGGGTTTGGGATTTCTCAACCCGAACAGGCTACCCAAATGCGAAATTGGGGTGCGGATGCGGTGATTGTAGGTAGTGCTTTTGTCAAACGATTAGCTCAGGGAACACCGGAACAAGCCCTGTCAGATATTGGTCAATTCTGTCAAGAGCTAAAAACCGCAATCCAAAATTAAAATACAGGGCTTGCAAAGCAAGTCCCTATTCAGGGGAATAAATGTAGCAATTGTAATGTTTTTTGAAGCGCAATGTAGCCGGTGCGACAATTTTTGTATATAATTTTGAGCGGATGTGGTGTTACTCAATACACTCTGATCTACTTAATTTTTTAATGATTAGCCAAACTTTGACGGGTTTCACAGAAAAAAAGCAAGAACGCTGGAAGTATTGTGCTCCCATAAACACACTACCTCCAGCTCCTTGAAACCCTCGTAATGTGCCTTTCTGTTTTTTATTATTGCAAGCTGGCTTAGGGATTTCAAGAGGTCTTTTGCAATCACCCACTTTTTCTGGTGATGCAGTCTCTAAGTCTTGATGGAAGGGGTTTTAAGCCATCAAGCGACCGAGCTTGACAGCAAATTACCAAAAGGCGGGTTCTCTCTTTAACCCTTCTCTCTGATTTTGAGTCAAATGATCTGGCAGAATAATTATTCAGCTTCACCAATTAAAGTAAACGCCGCCCAATAATAAGGATCAGGATATTGATTTTTCATCGTTAACATGGCTTGTCGTAACGCTTGGGCTTTGTTGGGTGTCGTCTGTAAGTTTTGATAAAATTGTATCATCAATTGAGAAGTT
>NZ_JBJUDF010000266.1:0-6729 GCF_046067725.1 Planktothrix sp. | reverse complement strand
AACAAACGAGAATTCTTTTCTGAGAATTGTAGAATATTTGTTTAAGGCAAACTTGTTAATCTTCAATTCTCTGGAATGATCTATCCAATATCTAATCGCTTTGTTGCGAACAAATTGGGTCGTGCGAATTGCTGGCTCAATTGCTTGATATTGACTAGGTTTGCCTTTAACTTTATATTCCAGAACTCTCATGAAAATTTCCGGGTTTCGACCGGTTTCTATGTTAACATAAATCAGAAAAATATTCACGGGGAATAAATTCCCCTGAGTCGTTTTTCATCTCAGGTCTGTTGGCGTAGCCTGCCGTAAGGCATAGACACGCTCGTTTTCAATCTCCCACCTTGGTCTTATAAGGGTATTAACCATCACCCACTGTGATCATAGAACGTCTTGCTATGCCAATCTACGATTATTTCTGTCCCAGCAACAACCAAACCATAGAAGTGATGCACTCCTATAGTCAGGAAGTCAAAACCTGGGGTGAGGTTTGCCAGTTAGCTCAGTGTGACCTCGGAGATACCCCGGAAGATACTCCTGTACGTCGTGTGATCAGTGCGCCAATGCTATCAATTCCGGTGTCTAATTCCGATTACAAAAATGCCGGGTTTACCAAATTAGTCAAACGAGATCAAGGAGTCTATGAAAATGTTACAGCATCCGATTAACAAGACTCAATAATTAATTCTTCTTTTCTTCTTGATTTTTATCATCCATAAATCCCTTTAACTTCCTATAAAAATCAGGATGTTTGAGGGATATTTTATCGATTTGATCCGGTTTTAATTCAGGACTGGCTTGAGTTTTAATCGATTGTTGACTTCCTGATTCCTTGATTTCATGAATGAGTAACGGTTCTGAAGTATTGCTGTTTAGCAATAAATCTTGGGGACAACCATAACAAATTAAACGCTGAAAATCAGCCGTAAAATGATAAATAGGTTGTCCTCGTCGTTGCCAATAAATTAAGATTTGTTGTACCGAAATCGCTTTATAACGTCCTTGATATAATGCTTCTAGGATGGCTAAAAATACCCAATCCGCTTGATATTGTTTTAGCCATTGATCAATAATCTGTTCCGAAGTCTGCTCAGACAAATCAAAACCATAATACTTCAGTAAAGCAGCAACATCGACCACAGGCAGGCTTAAGTCTTCGACTCTCAGGTCTTGTTCGTCCCGATCTGGAAACGGAAATTCTAAAGCAAACACAGCAATCACCTCCTGGGTGTCAATATAATCTAAGGGGGTAATCAGTGATCAGTGATCAGTTGTCAGTGTAGAAACTTACCCTAGCACCTCTCTACTGAAGTTAATGATTTCCCTCCCTCTCCCCCAACTCCCCCTCCTCCCCCAACTCCCTTAAGGTTCCGGCGTAGACCCAAAATCCGGGTCAGGAGTTCCCACCCAATTAAAATCGCTAATTCTTAAATTAATACTACCAATTCGGCGCACCGGATTAATCCGTAAAATCACCCCATAGGTACGACGACTATATTCTAATGTAAATTCATTATTTAATGATAAACCCGTCTCTAAATTCACCGCAGATTCAATTCCAGCCCTTAATCCTCCATAAATTTGTTGCACTAATCCCATCGTTAAGACTCGTTGATCCACTAAACGATCAAACAAAAACGGAGATTGTCCATCTAAGAAAACTTGAGTATAAAATAGACTGAATCCGGTATAATCTAAAAAGTCTTTAGAAAAATGACCTAATTGTCCTTGTAATCCCACCGACGCGCTGAGATAGGATTGGGAATAATCTTCACTATATTGGGTGGCGACTCCCCGGGTAATAAACGCTAATTTAAGAAACGGAATCACAGGTTGAGGCGTATATCGTAACCCTTCGGTGGGAGTAGCCGGAAGCCGTTCTCCTTGCCATAATAAAATCGGATAAATTAAGGTTCCTAACGCTTCATAACGATCTAAAGTCACTCGATCATTCGGACGAATTGGTTTCAATAATTCCGGGCGATCAGTATTCGCATTTACCGATTGATAGGACGTTTGGAAACTCAATTGAGCTCCTTGATCATTTAAACGAATCACCGGAGAACTCAGGACAGCCCCTAAACTACTGTGAACCGTACGATAACCCAAGGTTCCATTGAATAAACGGTTGCGATAACTATATTCTCCGTTGAGGGCAAATCCAGCCCCCAGTTGTTGGCGTATCCGCACACTCCCCCGCAGGGCTTCTTCATCGAGATCGGGAAAGTTTTCTAAGGTATTGAGAGATAAAAACCCCCTTAACTCCGTCGTTGGGGTAATTGCACCCGATAATTGAGCTTCTAACCCCAAAGAAGCAGGTTCAAACGGGGTGAGATTCTCTTGAAATATCCGTTGGAGTAACAGTCGAGGTGCAACATCTAAGGTAACAGGGCCTAACGGGACGCTGGGAAGATTCCCTTGAATAAAATAGCCACCAAAATCTCTAAGATCATAACCAATGGTGAAGGGGAGCGGTTGTTTTTGGCTACGATCAAGAACGGTACGTTCTCGGAATAAAGGCAGAGTAAAGGATTGATCCAGCACTAGGCGAGATCGGGTAGTAATCAGTTCATCTCGTAAAGGCGAAATCCGGTTAAATCGCGCGGTATCAGCCCTAACTTCCAATTCTGGGGGAGAAAACGGATCGTTCGTAATTCTCACGTTTTCGGCTTCCCATTCCCCATTCCCAAACAAATCAATGCGTTCGGCGGCAAATCTCAGGCGATTAACGCTTCCTTGAACCCCAAACAGTGACCCTCCTCCGGCGGATACCGTCGCGTTTAATCCCGTATCGGCTTTAACGTTTTGTACCGGTTGGGCGGCGGTAATGCGATCGCTAATGGGACTGGGAAGGGTAGAAGTCACGCCTGTCATTAACGGATCAACAATGGCTAGATCGGTGGCGACGGTGCGAGTGGAAACGGTGCCTTTGGCTTCGTACACAGACCCGTTATTCTCCACAAAGTTATAGGTCATGCGATCGCCCCGAATCACTTGATTTCCGCGAGTTAGAGCAACATTGCCTTCGGCGGTTACTTGACGGTTGACTAAATTAATTTGGGCTTGATCTGCCTCAATTAAGGATTGACGAAACCGCACCATAACATTACCTGTGGCGATCACAATTTGCCGTTGTTGATCATATTCTTGCCGATCAGCCGTAATTTCTACCAGATCTTCTGGGGTGGGGACTGGGATCACGGTGGGTTGTTGCGGGTTCCCTGGCGTGATGGCGATTTCCTGACAAGTTTCAGGTAAACAAGACTGTTGAGCTAAAGGAAAGGAAAGACCCGAATCCAACCGATAGGGTTGAGACTCTTCTGTTAAGCTAAGGGTAGGGCCCAGTAAATCAGCCGTTCCTAAGTGAGATTCTTCAGGGGGAACAGAATAACGAATTGTCGCGTGAGCCCTAACTTGGGTAGCACGGGAGTCAGAAGGCAAAGATTGCCCTAACTCGTTCAGGGCTGTGATCTTCCCTGCTGAAGTGTGATCAAATGCAGGCAGGGTGCGAATCAATGGTGGCGGTTCAGGGGGTGATACCGGGTAGGGCATACTTTAGCAACACAATTCCACAACATAGCCCGAACTCGACAGTGTAAGGGACTGGGGCTGTCATTAGCCACAAGCCCTAGGGTTTATGACTAATGACCATTAAAGGTTTTATCATATCAAGGATTTTGTTCACAGAGGTTGTTGGCATAGAGTGTCTTGTTATGCCCCAACTTCTGTTGAGACAACTTCCACGCCGTTCTATTCTAAGTCTCTGCGTTTGGGGTTCCGGGCTGGGTCATTGGACAGAAATCCAAACACAAATAACGCAACAAAGAACAGAACGACGATATTAACGATAATTTTTAGGGTCAGCATTGATCAATGTCTCCGGGGCTGCAAGAGTCTATGTTATAGCTGTTATGCCGGAAGCACAACTTTATCATCATATCTCAAAATCCCCTTTCGTTTAAGGATTCTTTTTCTGCTTTTGCCCCTTGACAATCCTTTGCTTTGTGTTAATATTATGATAGGAAATCTGTGCGCGCCTATAAGGTCATTTTTGGAAAAAAGGCTTCCCCCCCAGAGATTAATCACCCCAGCCTAATTTTTCTCATAGTGGGTTAACCAATACCAAGCTTTAAAAATCGCGGCTTCAACTTTCACCATCATGTGATCAAGCCACTCTAAAATCTTTTCTAGGGGATGTTTAATATATCCTGTTGAGGTGACTTTCGCGTCTAACCAGTTAGGTTGAGATTCGGGACTGGATGCTGAGGGAGAAGCAATCGCGATTTCAGAAGAGTCTATAACACAAGGATTCGTTTTTGTCAAGGGCTTTTGAGAAGTTGCAGAAGAAGTGGGAGAAGTGATAGCGGTTTTTTCTGAGGTTACGGGACGGAAGGAAGATTCAACCTTTTGTAAAACTCGTTTTTTTCCACTCCCCTGACCTGGGTGGGTCAAGGGTTGCGGGGGTGATTTTATGGTTTTTTGCGATAAGCTAGGTTTTGTCGTTTTCAGTTTAGATAAAATAGTATGGGTTAATTCATCGGCGGTTAACCAAGGATCTTCTACGGAAGTCAGTTGAGGAGATGCGTTTGACTTTGTACCTGTAATGATTCCCGAAGTCGGTTCAGAAATATCTTCTGAAGAAATAGTAGCCTGACGGTCAACAAAGAAATAATCAATCGCCGCTAAAATTAAACATTGAATTTTATAAAAATATTCATCAACGCCTCGTTCTAAAGACGAGTTGGAAGAAGTCGATAAATCAGGTTGAGTTGGTTTTTGCCAAACTTGAACCATCGTTTTTCCAAAAGTTTGACTTTGGGTAACTAAACGATGGGTAACTTGAGAAATCGGAATAATAGAATAATCTTCAACCTGTGCGATCGCTCCATCTAAACTTTTAATGAATTCAGGAGAAGGGATCGGGAAAGTTACAGCTTCAGTAACATGGGATTCTCCAAAACGATTCATTTTCACTGCAATAGAGCTAGTTTGTACCCAACCCATGATCTGTTCAAACCAACGTAGGGGAGGAAATGAAGTTAACTCTAGGTTGTGAGGATGCTGAAATTGCGGTTGAGCTTCTAGGGTAAGATTATCTAAAATAACATTATCGTTTTGAACGATAACTAAAGTTTGGGAGTCGAGTTGACTGGCTATTCCTTCAATTTCTAATTCACCCAAATTTTCTACTTCAGACTTGGCTGGAGTAATAACCTGATCTAAACTCTGAACAACGGGAGCATCAAGATTAACAGATTGAGGGGTTTTGGAATCAACCGTTGAATTCAGTTGCGGAAAATGTTGTTTAATCGCCGTCCCTAATTGGTGGTGGGTGACGCGAACGGTTTGGAAGAGAAAATAAACCGGATAAAGTGCAGTTTGCAGGACGATTTCAGTGGCAAACTTAACATAGCGCCAAGTTCGACTTCCCTCATCAGTCAATTTTTGAGTCGTTTGAGAGATAAAATTAAAAAATCGACTTTTGTACGGCCCGGAGTCAGCAACAGTCATGGCAACAATGGGTTTATTCAGTATTCTCCCCCATTTAATATAGCAGAAAATGAATATTTCTACAGCAACTCTCCGACTCAAACTGACTCAAGTTGCAGAACAATTGCGTCAGTTGACCCAAGTTAATCTCCAATCACAATGGCACGCTATCGACTTGATGTCGGTCACTGAACCGATGGGGGTGGATCAACGAGGCTATATTGTTTGGGAGCAGGGAAAACAAAGACTAAGATTAAGACAAAAAATTATTGTTCCTCCTATTTTACACGGTTATCCGTTAACAGGTTTAAGTTTAAGAATTCTCTTAAGTTGGTGGGCACAAGACGCTCAGATTTTTATTAATCATCAGTTTGTCCAAGCCGGAGATTTATTCGATAATTATACGCGGATTTTATTAAGTCCGTCGGTACAGCCTGGAGATGAATTTGAAGTCGAAATCGAGTTGGTCAGTCCGGGTCATGACTCCGGTGCATTAGTAGCGTCCAAATGTTGGTATGAAGTTTCCGACTCTTCCCGAATTGATCCGGTTTTCTTAGCGGATGAATTAGAAATTTTGGGGATAATTTTAGACGAAGAACCTCTCCCTCCTAATTTAGAACCTGAGTTCATTTCCCTATCGGAACAATTAGATATTATTTTTGACGATATCCTTCCCGAACAGCTTCCTAAATTTGAAACTCGCCTCCTGCAACTTCGTCAAACCTTACAATCAATTATTCCCCAATTACCTAGCTACCAAATTCGCTTACTCGGTCACGCCCATTTAGATTTAGCTTGGTTATGGCCGATAGCAGAAACTTGGATAGCTGCTCAAAACACCTTTGAATCAGTTCTCAACTTACAAACGGATTTTCCTGAACTGATTTTTTGCCATTCTTCCCCGGTTCTCTATGAATGGATAGAACAAAACCGTCCTGATTTATTTGAACAAATTTTAAACCAAGTTCAAAACAAAACCTGGGAAATTACCGCCGGACTTTGGGTCGAACCGGAACTGAATCTGATTAACGGAGAATCTATCGTCCGTCAGGTTTTATACGGACAACGCTATGTTTTAGAAAAAATAGGTCAACTTTCGACCGTTGCTTGGCTTCCTGATACCTTTGGATTTTGTTGGCAACTTCCCCAAATCTTCAAACAAGGCGGTATTGACTATTTTATAACCCAAAAACTACGCTGGAACGATAGTACAAAATTTCCCTATGGATTATTTCAATGGCA